>CAKTXU010000580.1 GCA_934630995.1 uncultured Eubacteriales bacterium | reverse complement strand
GGATTACCGCCGCCGGGCGGCGGAATCCGATGATCTGCGCCGGGAAAACCGCCGTCTGGCGGAAAAGCTGGAGGCACGGGAGCAGCAGGCTCAGGCAGAGACGGCTGTCCGGCTGCGTGAATTGACGGCGGAGCGGGACGCGCTGCTCGCCAAAATTCGCGAGAACGAGGCATCCAGGCAAAACGATGAGGACAGACTGCGGGCGAAGCTGGAGGAAAGCTGCGGAGAATGTGAAAAGTGGAAGGCTGCCGGCCAGCGGTATCAAGAACTAATCGGCGATGTAGGCAGCTTTATCATGGAAATCCGCGCTATGGGGCAGCGATTCCTGGAAACCTCCTATAAACGCAGCGAAAGCTGCCTGGACGCGCTGGACGACGCGGTGGCGTCCTTGGAACGGCAGATGGCCGATAACCGCAGCGATGTGGAGCAGGCGCGGCAGGAGCTTCTGGAGAACAGCACCTCTGCAGGACTGCGGATGGAGGAGCTGGTTCAGGCGCTGGAGGAGGCCGCCGACAAGGCGAATCAGGAGAAACCGGCCTCATTATCCGATGAAGATAAGGATAACGCCGCCGAATTTTTTCGATGAGCCGCCGTCGGGCGGCGAATCGGATAGGAGAGCCGGGGAGAACAGACGGCCTCCGGCGGGATACAACCGGCGTCACACGGCGCCGTCCGGCCGCAGCAGTCTGGTGAAAGGGCTGCTGGAAAAGCTGTTTAACGGTATCTTATGATTTTATTGTGACAGACTAACAACGGATGGGATCTGAACAGCATGAAGGAATGGAAGCTGCGGACCGAGGAATAGAGACAAGCCGCCGGGGAGCTGCGGGCGGGGGACAGGGATCTGCTGAGCGGGACGGTTTACACCTCCCGGGACGCGGCACATAAACGGCTGTTTCAGCTACTGGACGAGGGAAAGCCGCTGCCCTATGCGCTGCGGGATGCGGTTATCTATTACTGCGGATCCACCCCGGCTCCCGACGGGCGTCCCATCGGCGCCTGCGGTCCCACCACCAGCGGCCGGATGGATATTTACACGCCGCGCTTGCATGACGCGGGGCTGTGTGCTACTATAGGCAAAGGCGAACGCGCCGAAGTGGTGGCGGAGGCTATTGTCCGCAACGGCGCCGTCTATCTCTGCGCACTAGGCGGCGCGGGGGCGCTGGCGGCCGAGTGCGTGGAAACCGCCGAGGTCATCGCCTTTGAGGATTTGGGTTGCGAAGCCGTCAAACGGCTGACAATAAAGGACTTTCCGCTGATTGTCGGTATCGACTGTCATGGCGGAAATCTGTTTTCTCCAGGCGCGTAAGCTGAACAAAATTTTGAAGGAGTGCATACCATGGCGGAACTGAAGTATGAAATCGTAAAAGAGTGCGGGGTGCTGTCCCAGTCGCCCTCCGGCTGGACAAAGGAGCTCAATCTCATCAGCTGGAACGACCGGGAGCCCAAATACGATATTCGCGAATGGGCGCCGGACCATACCAAAATGGGCAAGGGCGTGACC
>CAKTXU010000579.1 GCA_934630995.1 uncultured Eubacteriales bacterium | reverse complement strand
CGCTGAAAACCTCCAGCGCCCGCTCCAGCTTATAGCCGGAGCGGCTGGCGAATTTCTTCGCCTTTTCCCGCAGGGTCAGGACGGTATCGGCAGGAACCGGGGTCCCCGTCTTATCGGCGGGAAGCGGCCCTATCCAGATGCGGCCTGCCATGATGAGGCCGGTGGCCTCCTCCGGTGTGAGATGGAATTGGGCGGCGGTCAGCTCGTCTAAGCGTTTCATATCCATAGGATGCCTGTCCTTTCCCTGGTGCGTCATAGATTTATTGTAGTCCCCGTAAAGAGGGTATGTCAAGGATTCGTCCGCTTCCAAGGAAGGAAAGGCTTTTTTTGACAAAATTTATGCGGGTAATCTGGACATTTGGCGAAAAATAGATTACCATATAACAGATACACGTCTGAAGGAGTGAACGGGATGGAGCAGTGGGATCTGCTGGACGGGCAAGGGCGTCCCACCGGAGAAACCATGATGCGCGGCGAGCGTCTCAGGGCGGGACAATACCATCTGGTGGTGCATATCTGGATACTGGACGGCGCGGGGCGGGTTCTGCTGCAACGGCGCGCATCCCATTTGAAGCTGATGCCCGGCATGTGGGCGGTGACGGGGGGCTCCGCCGTGGCGGGAGAGGACAGTCCGGCCGCCGCCCGCCGGGAGCTTCGAGAGGAGCTGGGCATCGATGCCGGACCGGACGGTCTGGAATTCATGGGACGTCTGCGCCGCCGCAATTCCATCTGCGATTTATGGCTCCTCCGCCGGGAGGTGGACGCCTCTTCCCTTCAGCTTCAAAAGGAGGAGGTTGCCGACGCGCGGTGGATGACCTGGGAGGAAATGATGAAAATGGTGGAGGACAAGAGCTTCCACCACTACGGCAAGGAATATTTTGATGCGGTTTACGCGTATCTGTATGGAGAGAGCAAGACAAAATGAGTACCTTATATGTGACGGATTTAGACGGCACCCTGCTGGCCCCGGACAAGCGGCTGACTGAAAAAACAGTGGCTATTGTCAACGGGCTTCTGGAACAAGGGCTGCTGTTTTCAGTGGACACGGCCCGTAGCATTATGGGCATCGAGCTGCTGCATTTGGATCGCATCCGCTTCCGGCTGCCCCTGATTCTGATGAACGGCGCCCTGCTTTATGATTTGTCCGCCGGGCGGATTGTGGACGCGGCACTGATGGATGGGGATACGGTGGCGCGGGTGCTGGCACTCTGCCGGGAAGGGGGGAAGGCGCCCTTTCTTTACCGGGCGGCCGGGGATATGGTCACGGTGCATTTTACCGACCGTATCAATGTGCAGGAAGCGGAGTTCCTGACCGAACGGCGACGGAGCCATCCCGACTGGTTCTTTCAGGCAGCGGATTACGGCCCGCCGGCCCCGGCTGTTTATTTCTCCATGCAGGATACATAGGAGCGGCGGGAAAGCATCGGCCGGCGGCTCGAGGAGCTGCCCGGACCGGTTTGGGTGTTCGGAGCCTATGTGGTGGCGCGTGCCGCCCGGTGGGCGT
>CAKTXU010000578.1 GCA_934630995.1 uncultured Eubacteriales bacterium | reverse complement strand
GTCTATCTGGCCGGAACCAGCTTTGGAATGCGCAGCGCGCCTCGGAATTTCGACGGGGAGGCTCTGCGACGTGCCGTTGCGCAGGCCCATCGGCAGGGTGTAAAGGTGTATATAACTTGTAATATCCTGCCGCGCAACCGGGATATGACGCTTCTTCCCG
This sequence comes from uncultured Eubacteriales bacterium, assembly GCA_934630995.1. GTDB lineage: Bacteria > Bacillota > Clostridia > Oscillospirales > Acutalibacteraceae > CAKTXU01. The sequence continues at coordinate 1,345 of CAKTXU010000578.1, read as the reverse complement.
GCTTTCTGGAAAGCGTGCAGGAGGCGGGGGCGGACGCCATTATCGCGGCGGATTTCGGGGTTATCGCCCTGTGCAAGCGGTATGCGCCTCGTTGCCGCCTGCACATCTCCACCCAGTTCGGCACGGTGAATTATGAGACGGCGCGCCAGCTGTATGAGCTGGGCGCTTCCCGGGTAGTTCTGTCTAGGGAACTATCCCTGAAGGAGATTGCGGACATCCGGGCCAAAACGCCTGCTGCGCTGGAGCGGGAATGCTTTGTCCATGGCGCGATGTGTATGGCCTATTCCGGACGCTGTCTGTTGTCCGCTTTCATGACCGGACGTAACGCCAACCAAGGGGACTGCGCTCAGCCTTGCCGCTGGAAGTTCCATCTGACGGAGGGAAACCGGCCGGACAAAGTTTGGACGGCGGAGGAGGAGGGGGAAGGTACCTATCTTTTTAACGCCAACGATTTGAATATGATCGAACATATCGCCGCGCTTGCTGCTGGTGGGGTTGATTCCTTCAAAATTGAGGGTAGGGCCAAAGCGGCCTATTATGTGGCTGTGACCACAAACGCCTATCGGACGGCGGCTGGGGAGTTTGCCGCGGCGGGCGGTCCGGCAGACTACCGCCCGTCGCCCTGGCTGATTGAAGAGCTGGAAACCATTTCTCATCGCCCTTACGGCACCGGCTTTTATTTCGGCCCGCCCCGTCAGGCTACGGCGGATGGCGGGTATATCCGTACCTGGGAGGTGGCAGCCGTGGTGGAAGGCTGGCAGGACGGCTTTTTGTTTCTGAGCCAGCGCAACCGTTTCGAGAGGGGAGACGAACTGACTGTTTTGGAACCGGGGAAGCCACCGGTCACCCTGAGGATGGAGGGAATGACCGACGAGGAGGGGGCGCCGCTGACGGCAGCCTGCCATCCCACCATGCGGGTTCGAATTCCCTATGGCCGCTCGCTCATCGTCGGAAGCTATCTCAGAAAAAAAGGTTAAGTATTTTTTCTCCGTTTACCCCCCTTCACTTTCGGACATACTAAGAGAGTGTGGAATATCCTTCCACGAAAAATACAGCCGGAGGGGGAGCGCATATGCATAAACGAACGGTGCTGGCATTTGTGGGGATTCTAGTTCTGATGATGGGACTCATTATCCGCGTTTTCGACATCGCGGGGGAGGGACTATCCCAGGCGGCGGATCAACAGCAGAGCGTGACGGTTACCGTGGCCAATGCCAGAGGAACGATATACGACAGCCGCCTACGTCCCCTCGTCAACAGCGACATGGAATACCGGGCCAGCGTCACAGCCGTGCCGGAGGCTATCGCCGCCATATCGCCGCAGCTTGACGAAGCGGCCCTGCGG
>CAKTXU010000577.1 GCA_934630995.1 uncultured Eubacteriales bacterium | reverse complement strand
GTGTGAATACGATATAGGGGATATAGCTGTAGGCGGTGGAAATCAGGACCTCCTTCAAAGTCGTCTCACCGTCCAGAATGGAGGTTATCATGTAGCTGGCGATGGCCCAGGAGAGCACCGGCCCCAAGAGCTTTGCCAGCTCGAGAAGGATGTTGGCCTCCTTGAGGCTGGTGTCCTGCAGGGGATAATGCACCACAAAGACGTAAAACAGGCGGGCCAGTATGGCGGCTCCATACAGCCACAGCAAATGCCGCCATTTGAGGGTGAACCGTTCCCGTTTCAGGATGTCCAGCGCCTCAATGGGATGAAAAAAGGACAGCAGGGACAGTCTGGCCGTGTTCACCGTTCGATCATTCCTTTCGGGTAGGTCCGCTTTTGCCGTCGTAATAGGCCGCCAGCATCCTGTCCGCCCATTTTTTCAGCCAAATAAAGGCGAGTATCAGCGCGGCGGCGATGACCGCGGCGGCCAGCACCACCGGGCCGAAGTGCTCCCGGAACATCAGGTGGCGCCATTCGCTGAAGCTTTCGCTGTATCCCGCCTTGTCGTCGGCGGTTTTCTGCATGCTCATGGCGTTCTCCAGCCGGTTGTTCTTCAGCAGGGTCCTGGCCATGGAGCTGTTGGCCAGCGGATAGCTGGCGTCCACCTGATAGACCTGGTTCCATGCGTCATAGGCCTTGTCGTAGTCCCCGGCGATGAACAGGCGGTTTGCCTCCAGCACGTCCTTGAAAAAGGTGGTGGGGGTGAACACCTGTATTTCGCCGCGGGCGCTGTCCAGCACGTAAATGCTGTCCTCCCCGTCCACCGCTAGAGCGGCCGGCACGTCAAAGAAGCCCTTGGTCGTCCCCGCGCCGCCGAAGACGGTCAGCAGCTCGCCCGCGCTGCTGTAAAGGTAAATCCGGGCGTTTTTCTGATCGATGGCCGCTACATAGCTGCCGTCGTTCACGGCGATATCGATGAAGCGCGGAAGCGCAGGCAGGCCGGCGTCGGAAATGGTCCTCTCCCCGTAAAATTTGGACGGAAAGATGTTTTTCCCCGAGGCGTTGATAAGCTGGAGCTGATTGACCTCCCCCTCACAGGTGGCGTACACCATCCCCTTGTCGCTGAGGGTGAAGCTGTTGTACACCGCGGGCTTCGGCTTGTTGAGATACTGCTTTTGCTGCTCAGAGGCAAACAGGTTGAGCATGATATACTGAAAGGAGAGCGTCACCTTGTTGGCGCCCAGATAGCCGCGGAATTGGTTGTCGGGGTCGATCATCATAAAGTTCTGCCCCTTGAGGACATAGATCATCCCCCCGTCGGTGATGCGCACCGTGGAGATATCGAATATCAAATTGTCGTCCAACAGCTCGGATTCCGGCTTGACAAAGGTTTCCACATAGCGCCCGTCCCCGGCCAGATGCACCAGGCGGTGGTTGCCGGTATCACTGACATACAGGTCGCCGTCGTCGTCCACGAACACCCCTGCGGGCGCATTGAAGGCCGTGCCGTCCGCCTCGGTGAATTCCC
>CAKTXU010000576.1 GCA_934630995.1 uncultured Eubacteriales bacterium | reverse complement strand
GGTTTGAATCAGGGCTTTCCCCTCCACATTCCTACGCCCGGCCCGGCCGATCACCTGAGTCAGCAGAGAAAAGGCGGTTTCAAAGCAGCGGTAATCATCCCCGAACAGCGCCTGATCCGCCGACAGCACGCCCACCAATCCCACATTGGGAAAGTCCAGACCCTTGGCCACCATCTGTGTACCTACCATGATAGGATAATCGCCTTCAGCAAACTGCTTGAACTTTTTTTCATAGGCGAAGCGGGACATGGTGGTATCGGTATCCATCCGCAGTACGGGATAAGCGGGAAAAAGCAGCTCCAGCTCCTGTTCCACCCGCTGTGTGCCCAGGCCCGCATAGCGGACCTTGTCGGAGCCGCATTCCGGACAGGTGTGGACCAAATCCTCCATATGCCCGCAATAATGGCAGACCATTTGATTGTTAGCCCGGTGATAGGTCATGGAAATACTGCAGGAGGGGCAGGTGAACACATGACCGCAGGCGCGGCAGGAAACAAAGGTGTTGTATCCCCGCCGGTTGAGCAGCAGAATGACCTGCCGCCCCTCTCCGAGACACGTCCGCATCTCCTCTTCCAGCCGGGCGCTAATCACCGTATCTCCGGAAAGCTCCTCCCGCATATCCACAATCTCCACCCCGGGGAGCTGCGCATCCCCAAAACGGGCATTGAGCCGGAACAAGCGGTAGCGTCCGGATTTTGCCGCGTGATAGCTTTCGACCGACGGCGTGGCCGAGGTCAGCAGCAGAAGCGCGCCATGCCGGGCGCAGCGGAATTTGGCCACCTCCCGGGCATGATAGCGCGGAGAGGCCTCGGATTTATAGGTGTGCTCCTGCTCTTCATCCAGGATGATAAGACCGATATGGGCGCAGGGAGCAAAAATAGCGGAACGGGTGCCCACGATGATCCGGGCGTCGCCCCTTTTGATTCGTTTCCACTCATCCATCCGCTCCCCAATAGACAGGCCGCTGTGCAGCACCGCCACCCGGCAGCCGTATTTTTGCAGAAAAAGCGTCATCATCTGGGGCGTCAAAGAAATTTCCGGCACCAAAACCAGCACCTGTTTCCCATCGGCCACCACGTCGTTTATCAAATTCATATACACCTGCGTTTTTCCGCTGCCGGTCACGCCGTAAAGCAGGGCGCAGGCCGCCTCTCCTCCTCTGTAGGCGGCGAGGAGGCCTTCATAGGCTTCCTGCTGCTCCGCGCTGAGGGGGACGGCGGACAGGGGCGGACAATTCCCTGTCCGCCGATAAGGGGAACGCAGAATCTCTTCATCATAATAGGCAATCAGCCCTTTTTTCACCAAGGCCGTCACCACGGCCGGGGTCACTGACGAGAAATAACAAAGCTCCTTGACCGACGCAACCCCGACCTCCTCCAGCAGATGAAGGATGGACTTTTGTTTTTCCGTACATTTTTTAGAGGTGAGAGCCTCCGCCAACGCCTCCTCATCTTCAGTCAGGCGGACCATGCGGACGGTGGCATCTCCCGCCAGGCGATAAGCATCGT
>CAKTXU010000575.1 GCA_934630995.1 uncultured Eubacteriales bacterium | reverse complement strand
CCCCAGTACATGTCCGATAAAACCGGCTCGGCGCCCTCGACGGCGAGGACATAGGAGCGCTCCTGCCAGATGCGGGCAAAATAGAAGCCGGGCTTGTCCATAAAGGGGAAATGGGTGGCCAGCACCGCGTTATCCGCCCGGATGGTGCCTGCCGCCGTGTGGATGGCGTTGTCCTCCTCCCCGGACTTGGGGGGGACGGCCGGGCTGTAAAGGAAAAAATCAACCCCGCGGGATTGCAGGCAGGAGGCCAGGCCATAGGCGAATTTCAACGGATGGAACCGGGCCTGATCGGCAAAACGCACCCCCGCCGCAATGGAAAAGGGCAGGGGCTGGCCCCGCACCGGCGCGGCGGGAAGCCCCAGCCGCAGGGAAGCCTCCAGCTCCCGCTCCACCGCCTCCCTGTCCTTGCCTTCGGCGGCGTAAACCACCGCGCCGCAGCGCTCGAAATCACAGGGGAACAGCGCCGCCAGCCGGGCGAACTCCTCCACCGCCGCCTGGTTGGCCTGGGCGTATTGCCAGGCCTTCTCCCGGCCCAGCCCCTGCAGGAGCCGGTCGTAAATCAGCCCGTGCTGGGAGGTGATTTTCGCCGTGGTCCGGGCCGTCACCCCCTGCGCCAGCCCCCCGGCATCGATGACCGCCAGCCGGGACATGCCCTTTTCCAGCAGCCGGTAGGCGGTCAGCAGGCCGCACAAGCCCGCGCCGACAATCGCGGCCTCGTAGGCTTTTCCGGGAGCGGGCGCCGCGGTTTCCCCGGCCGCAAAGGGATGAGGCGGTTTCTCCGCCTGCCAGATAGATGGATAATCCATATGGGACAACTGCCTTTCATGCCGGTCGCCCGACCGTTTGATAAGACTATCGGAATGTTGATTCGCCGTCCGCCAAGACGAAATTGCGCGGCCAATGGCGGGAGCTTTTTCCCCGCCTCGCCGGACGGCGGCGCAGACGGCAAAACACGCCGCAAGCCGTGCATGGAATTCGTCTTGCCGCACATTAGCATGTCCCGCCCGCGCCGCTGTCATTCGGTGAAACAATTTTTTTGCAGCAGCGGATACGTCTTAAAAAAAAACAGGAGCCCCCGTCGCGGGGGCTCCTGCCCTATCCGGCTTTCACGCCTATACCATCGGGTCCTTCGGCCTTTTCGGCTTTACCGCCAGCGCCGCCAGGGAGGCCAGTATCCATAGAGGGAAAAAATCTGTAATCACGCCAAGATCGTTATATTGTGCAAACGCCCAAACGAAAACAACGGCGATCTGCGCGATGTAAAACCCGACACGGGTATACTTCTTCAGCAGGCTCAACCCCGTGACGAAAATCGCCCCTAACACAAAAAACACGCCTTCCACCTCCCCAACGCTTTTCATTGAAATGCTAAATTTCCATTAACGGCAATAGCTCCTGTAAAAATAATTATCAACTGTCTTGATGGTGTAAAAGTAGTTGATGGCATTTTGGGTACAGATTTCGAACTTGTAGGAATACTGAATGTATTTTCTGACGTCCGCCCCTGTG
>CAKTXU010000574.1 GCA_934630995.1 uncultured Eubacteriales bacterium | reverse complement strand
GCTCAAGGTGGCTCCGGAGCATTGCGCGGCGGGCGTGCTGCGCTGTATGGGCAAGCCTTCCATCGATACCTATCGCCGGTTTCAGAAGCGGTTTTATGAGCTGACCAAGAGCGCGGGAAAGAAGCAGTATCTCGTGCCTTATCTGATGTCCTCCCACCCGGGCAGCACCCTGCGGGATGCCGTAGAGCTGGCCCTGTTTCTCAAAAAGGAGGGGCTGCATCCCGAGCAGGTGCAGGATTTCTATCCCACCCCCGGCACCGTCTCCACCTGCATGTTCTATACGGGCCTGGATCCCTATACCCTGGAACGGGTATATGTGCCCCGCACCCCGGCGGAAAAGGCCGAACAGCGGGCGCTGCTCCAGTATTTTCGCCCGGAGAACCGCCGATTGGTGCTGAACGCCCTGAAAAAGGCGGGACGGACGGATCTCATCGGAACCGGCCCCGGCTGTCTGGTATCCGGCCCGCGGCCGGATAAGGCCGTGGGGAACAGGGGCGGCGGAACCCGTCCGGAGAACGGACGAAACCACACGCACGGCAAAAAGAGATGATGCGAAAGAGGGCCTATTCCGGCTGTAAACGGCTGGCGGAATAGGTCCTCTTCTTTGATTTTATTACTCGCCCGTCCTCCGGCGCGAGCGTCTACACCGGCGCTTAAACCGCCTGTATCAGTCCGGCAATGAGCTCTCTCGCGACGGCGCGTTCGGCGTCCGCCTCCTCCAGGTTATTATACTCCTGCCAATACACATAGGAGTTCCAAAGACAGAATAGCAGATGGTAAACGTCCCGGCGGGTACGATGTGTGACATCCTGAGAAAGGCGCCGTCCATATCCCTCCCAGAAGGTGTCGTATTCGAGCATCCATTGTATGGAGGAAAACTCAAAATCGGGATCGCCCCATAGCGCCCGATCAGCGTCGATAATAGCGGCAAACTCCGGATGGGGAGGCCGGTTTGAAATCAGGAGGTTTCCCGCCCAAAGGTCGGTATGAATCAGGCAGGGGATGTGGATTTCATCCAATAAGGGCGTCGCACGGTCAAAAATCGTGCGGATTTTCAGATGCTCCGTCTCCGAATAAAGACCGGTTGGAACCGCGACCTTTTCCCATTGACGCAGCTCATCTTTTAAACATTCGCTCCAGTGTGAAAATCCGCCTCCGGCCGTCACATCGGTGATTCGTCCAAACCGTTGCGCCGTAATGCGGTGCATTTTTGCGACGGCTTCCCCGATATCCCTGCTGATTCGCACCTTGTCGCTCTTATCCAAATTCGTCTCATTCATTGGCTTGCTTGGAATGTAGCGGACGATCATAATATCGCGGTCAATCCGTTTTTTAGAGGTATCGATGGCCAATACCTGGGAAACGGGAATCTGCTGCGCCGAGCACAGCCTGTATACGTGTTCTTCCGTCTCCATGAGACGATGTTCAAAGGGCATCAGCAAGTGCCGGTTGACTGGGCCGGCGCGCAATACGACCCGGTTGCCGTCCGTCGTATCCACCAGATACGTGGAATTGAAAA
>CAKTXU010000573.1 GCA_934630995.1 uncultured Eubacteriales bacterium | reverse complement strand
TTTCCCCGCCCGCACCGGGAGGGGTATCATCTAGAATGTCGAATATATACGGCGGCAGTACACACCGGCCTAGAATGGAGTATAGGGATAACACCTTGTCGGGAGACGGCTTTTCCACCATGTCGGTGACCGTATAGAGGTTGTCCCGCAAGGGTTCTACCGCCAGGGAGCTATATTTTAATATCTGCTCAGGGGTGACCTGTTTGATGCCCACAACGCCGCGGCCGAACTCTTCATAGGCCCGGCAAAGCTGCCCGCAGGCCGGATCATCACCGATAATCACGTCGTCTCCGTAAAGGACGGCAAAAGGCTCGTTTCCCACAAAAGAACGCGCACAGTTCACCGCGTGGCCGAGTCCTTTGGTTTCCTTTTGGCGAATAAAGAAAATATTCGCCAGATGGGTAATAGCCTCCAATTCTTCCACCATGGCCGTTCGTCCGCTGGCTGCCAGCCGTTGCTCCAGCTCCACCACATGATCGAAATGATCCTCTATGATTTCTTTCCCGCGATTGGTGATAATGAGAATATCCTCGATACCGGAACGGACCGCTTCCTCCACGATGTATTGAATGGCGGGCTTGTCCACTATTGGCAGCATCTCTTTGGGCATCGCCTTGGAGATGGGAAGCACACGGGTTCCCAGGCCGGCGGCCGGTATGACGGCCTTGCGTACTTTCTGGTTCACGGATAGAAACACCCTTCCACGCATTGTCTTTCAGAGTCCGCTTACGGGCGGATAAACATAACGCCGCATACGATAACCGCGGCAAGGAGAAGAATACAGAGGGCGCAAAAAAGAATCACCGCCAGGGGATTGGTACCGCCGCAGCGGGAAAGAGTAAAACGATAGCATAGGGGATCGGTGCATTCCGTCCGGATGCGCCGGATGTCCTTGAGCACATGAGTCTGATAGACATGATTGGCCGCGCAGGCCCATAATGCCCGCAAAAAAAACGTCAAAACAAACAGGATGCGCGAATACATATAGAGCCAGAAGGGCGGCTCGGGTAGGACGCCTGATATCAAAGCCTCCTGGATGGTGGATGGTGTCGTCTGCCCAATGACGGACAATATATAGGGCAGATATGGAATCGCCATGAGCAGCAATATCCCCAGGGCTACGGCGAAAGCCTTGTACATCTTCCGGTACAGGAGCCACGTGGCCGGGAAGAGGGCGGCCGCCCAGTTCCAGCTCTTTTTAGTTTTGCTCATCCGCATGAAATGAAAGCGAGACAGATAAAAACCCGAACGGGGACCGAGATAGGTGGCGATATCCATCGCTTTTTCGCCATACATCATGCTGTCCGGGGCGATGCCGATATAGGGGCTGAATTCGGAATAAAAAACGCCTGCGTCTACCGGCGGCTGCTGTTCTGCGGGGGAGGGGGGAAGCTCCTCCTCCAGGGTATGGCCGCATTTCCCGCAGATCTCCGCCTCACGCGGATTGACAAATCCGCAGTTCCCGCAGACAACGGCGTCGTCATCTCCCCGTCGGACCGCGGGCCGCCACTGTTCCGCTG
>CAKTXU010000572.1 GCA_934630995.1 uncultured Eubacteriales bacterium | reverse complement strand
GGGTAGGAGGGCGCTATGAAACTGCAATTGAGCGCCGGACAGGGTCCGGCGGAATGTGAGCTGGCCGTCGGCCTGCTGCTGCGGGCCCTTCTGGCGGAATTCCCGTCCCTGCGGGTAGAGGAGGCGGCGCCCGGCCGCCGTCCCGGAACCTATCGCTCCTGTCTCCTGACCGGGGAAGGGGAACCGCCTCTTCCCGAAGGCTCAATCCACTGGATATGCCCGAGCCCCTACCGGCCGGGGCATAAGCGAAAAAACTGGTTTGTGGATGTCAGCCTGACCGGAGAAACAGCCACGGCTGTCTGCGATACGGCGCAAATCCGTTTTGAAACCTTTCGCAGCGGCGGCAAGGGCGGCCAGCATGTCAACAAGGTGGAAACCGGCGTCCGCGCCGTCCATCTGCCGACCGGACTGGCTGTGGTCAGCACCGCCGCCCGCAGCCAGCAGATGAATAAACGGCTGGCGCTGGACCGCCTCTGCTCCCTGCTGGCCCGGCGGAATGCCGCCGGCGCGGAAGCCCTCAAGGCCTGCAATCGGCTGGAGCATTACCGGCTGGAACGGGGCAATCCTCTGCGGGTGTATGAAGGTCCTGCATTCAAACGGATACGATGAGAGGTGCCGCAGCATGAGGATAGACGGACAGCGCTATGAGCTGGCCACGAATCACCTGGAATCCGCCCCTCTGCGGGAGAGCTTCAACCGGCTGGCGGTAAAAACCGTCGGCCTGGATTTTACTCCATGGCACCGGGCCGGCGCCTGGGGAGACGGCTACCGCCCCTATACCCTGCTGTACGACGGGGAGGCGGTGTCCAATGTCTCGGTGAACATCCTGGATTTTCTTCTGGACGGGATGCCGCGGCGCTATATCCAGTTGGGCACGGTGATGACCGACGAACGCTTTCGGGGCCGGGGCCTTTGCCGCGCCCTGCTGGAGCGGGTGCTGGCCGAATGGACGCCCGCGGCGGACGCGGTCTACCTCTTCGCCAACGGCAGCGTACTGGATTTTTATCCGAAATTCGGCTTTGTCCCCCGAACGGAAACCGGCTTTTCCTGCTTTTTTGCGCGCGGTGACCGCCCGCCTATGCGCCGCCTGCGGCCGGACTCCCCGGCGGACAGACGGCTTCTGGAGGAGGCCGTCACCCGGGGCTGCCCTTTTTCCGTCCTGTCCATGGCGTCCCCTCTCTCTCTGGCGCTGTTCTACTGGATAACGGCGCTGCCGGACGGCTTCTATTACCATGATCAATGGGGCGCTGTCGTGGTGGCTTCGCGGGAAGGAGATACCCTGACGGTATGGGAGGTGTTCGGGCCGCCGCAAACGCCGCCGGAACTCCTGACCGCTCCTGCCGGAGAGGCAGGCGGCACCCTTGTTTACGGCTTCACCCCTCGGGACACAAGGGGACTGACCGGCGCGCCCATTGTCGAAAAGGACGACACCCTGTTTCTGCTGAAAGGCGGGGAGGATATCTTCACCGGCGGCGCCCGCCGTTTTCCGCTGCTGTCCCACGCATAGAAATTCCCCGCCCTGC
>CAKTXU010000571.1 GCA_934630995.1 uncultured Eubacteriales bacterium | reverse complement strand
GGCTCACCACCGCCTTTTGCAGGCTGCCGGCGTCCACGCCGTAAACGCTGGCGCCCAGACGCTTGCGTATTTCCTCCACCGCCGGCTCGCAGAGCTCTTTGGCCCGTTCCGGATCGGCGGCGTGGGCGGTGACCCGCAGGTGAATTTCCCCGTCGCGGGCATAAAGGGACAGGGCGGGATTGGCCTCCGACAGCAGATCGGCGAGGCGCTCGGCCACCGTGGCCTCGGGCAGGCCGAACACCCCTACCGTCCGGGAAAAGACGGCGGTGCCGGCAAACCTGGACAAAAAGGGCGCCACGCTGTCGTTGAACATAGGGATGAGCTCCCGGGGCGCGCCCGGGAGAAGCAGGACGGTCTGACCGTACCGCTCCACCGCGCAGCCGGGGGCCAGGCCGTGATCATTGGGGAAAATCACGGCGCCCCGGGGAAGAAAGGCGGCTTTTTGACTGTTTTCGGACGGCTCGCGGCCCGCCGCCCTCCCATATTCCTCCACTCGCTGACGGGTGGGCTCATGCAGCTCCAGCGGCAGATTGAGCATGTCGGACACGGCCAGAAGAGTGGCGCAGCCTGTGGACACCCCCAGGCCTCCGACCACGAAAACCAGATCGCAGCGGCTCAGGGCCTGAGACAGGGCGTCGGTCAGACGGCTTTCCCCTCCCACCGCGGTATGGGTCAGGGGATCGAGTCCATAGACGGCCAGCTCCCGTTCCAGGAACTGCAGACAGCCCGCGGCGTCCTCGCCCGGCAGGTTTTCGGATTCTACCGTGAGTATTTCAGCGTTCATAGTCACCTCTCCGATGAAAACGGGTTCAAATCGTGCGGCGGCGGATGCCCGCCAGCGCCTCGGCTATCAGCTCGTCCGCGGGCAGGGCCGCCTCAGCGGCCTCCACCTGGCTGAGCTTCGGCCGGGTGCGGGGATGGCGGGGGGTGAAGACGGTGCAGCAATCCTCATAGGGCTGGATGGAAATGTCGAAGGTGTCGATTTTCCGGGCAATGGAGATAATTTCCTCCTTATCCATGCCGATGAGGGGGCGGAAGACCGGCAGTCCCGCGGCCGCGTCGGTGCAGGCCAGGGCGGGTATGGTCTGACTGGCAACCTGTCCCACGCTCTCCCCGGTGATCAGGGCGCCGCAGTCCCGGCGGCGGGCCACTTCTGTGGCGATGCGCATCATGAATCGGCGCATGATCAGGGTGAAAAGCTCCTCGGGACAAAGGCGGCCGATTTCCTCCTGAATATGCGTGAAGGGGACGATGTGCAGCTCCATCCGGCCGGCATATTCACTCACCCGCTCAAGGAGGGAAATCACCTTCTGCTCAGCCCGTTCGCTGGTGTAGGGCGGGGAGGCAAAATGGACGGCGTCCAGCTCGATTCCCCGTTTGGCCATCATATAGGAGGCCACGGGGGAATCGATGCCACCGGAGAGCAGGCTCACCGCCCGCCCGCCGATGCCCACCGGCAGTCCCCCCGCCCCGGGCTCCGGGTCGGCGTGGACATAGGCCGAGTAGTCCCGGATCTCCACATAGA
>CAKTXU010000570.1 GCA_934630995.1 uncultured Eubacteriales bacterium | reverse complement strand
CCTATGAAGGGGTGAATGTCGAACGGATGCGCTATGACTGCGGACGGATTCTTGCCCAGAACGATCCGGATTCCGAGGCCGATTTTGTAGCGGGAGTTCCCGATTCCGGAACCGCCCATGCCATCGGCTATGCCAATGAATCGGGAATTCCTTTTGCCCGGCCGTTCATTAAATACACCCCTACGTGGCCCCGCAGCTTCATGCCCCAAAACCAGGCGATGCGCAATCAGGTCGCCCATATGAAGCTGATACCGGTGGACTCCCTGATCCGGGACAAGAATCTGCTCTTTATCGACGATTCGGTTGTGCGCGGCACCCAAATGCGGGAAACGGTGGACTATCTTTATGAGAGCGGCGCCAGACAGGTGCATATCCGTCCCGCCTGTCCGCCTATTTTGTTCGGCTGCAAGTACCTCAATTTCTCTCGATCCAATTCGGATATGGAGTTGATTTCCCGGACGGTTATCCAGGAACTGGAGGGAGAGGAGGGCTTCCGCCATCTGGAGGAATACTGCGACGCCAAAACCGGCCGGTATGACAAAATGGTGGCGGGAATCCGCGAGAAACTGCGGGTCACCTCTCTGCGGTACCAGACGCTGGAGGGCATGCTGGCGGCCATCGGCATCGATCCGGACTGCGTCTGTACCTATTGCTGGACCGGCAGGGAATAAGCGGCCCTTATACCTGTAAGGGGGAAAGCCTTTATGATTGATTCCATTCATGAAGAATGCGGTGTTTTCGGCATCTTTGATGCCGCCGCCGGCCATGTGGCGGAGTCCACCTACTTCGCCCTGTACGCGCTGCAGCACCGGGGGCAGGAAAGTTGCGGCATTGCGGTCAACGAAGACGGCGTTATCCGTTCTCACCGGGCCGCCGGACTGGTGCCGGAGGTGTTTACAGCCGGAGAGCTAGACAAACTGGGGCAGGGACAGATGGCGGTCGGGCATGTGCGCTATTCCACGACAGGCGGCGCCAATCCCAGCAATACGCAGCCATTGGGTGTCCGGCATATGAAGGGCGCTATGGCGCTGGCCCACAACGGCAATCTGGTCAACGCCTTCGAGCTTCGCCGCAGCTTTGAACTCCAGGGAGCCATTTTCCACGGCACCAGCGACACCGAGGTTATCGCTTACGCCATCACCAAGGCGCGCCTGCGATGCGGCTCGATTGAAGAGGCGGTTTCAGCGGCTATGGATGAGATAAAGGGCGCCTATTCCCTTATCGTGATGTCCCCGCAAAAGCTGATTGCCGCCCGGGATCCGGAGGGCTTCCGCCCGCTGTGTATGGGGAAAACGGCGGACGGCGCCGTGGTGTTTGCGTCGGAAAGCTGTGCGCTGGACAGCATCGGCGCTGTTTATCAGCGGGACGTGAATCCCGGCGAAATCGTGGTGGTTTCCGATGAAGGGATCCGTTCCATCGCTACCCATTGCGGGGGAAGAGGCCATCTCTGCGTTTTTGAATTCGTCTATTTTGCCCGGCCGGACAGCGTCATTTCCGGCTCCGGGGTACAGGACGCCCGGTTGCGGGC
>CAKTXU010000569.1 GCA_934630995.1 uncultured Eubacteriales bacterium | reverse complement strand
GCCTTTGAGTCGGACGACGGCTTCTCCATCCTGGTGGGCCGGAACAACATCCAGAACGACCGGCTGACCCTGAAAACCGCCCGGGGAGGGGATGTGTGGTTCCATGTCAAGAACATCCCCGGCTCCCATGTGATTGTAGCCACCGGCGGGCGCACGCCCCCGGACCGCACCCTGGAGCAGGCCGCCGTCCTGGCGGCCCTCCATTCCCGGGCCGCCGGCTCGGCCCAGGTCCCGGTGGATTATACCGAGGTCCGCAATGTCCGCAAGCCGGCGGGCGCCCGGCCCGGCATGGTGATATACGAGGGGAACCGGACCGCCTACGTCACCCCCGATCCCGCGCTGGCGGAGCGGCTCCGCCGTCCCTGAATCCGTTTGAACCGATAAAGGAGGATGCCCCGTGATTTGGCACAGTGAACCGCTGGACAGGGTTGCCGGCGAGCTAAAAACCGATCTGGAGAACGGGCTGAGCGGCGGGGAGGCCGCCGCGCTGCTCAGGGAAAACGGCCCCAACAAGCTGGATGAAAAGCCGCCCCGCAGCTTTATCCGGCGGTTTTTCGACCAGCTCAAGGACGCGATGGTGATCATCCTCATCATCGCCGCCGCCGTGTCCCTCGGCCTGAGCGTCTATCACGCCCTCACCGGCGGGGAGGCGGACTGGATCGAGCCCATCGTCATCCTGGCCATCGTCCTGCTCAACGCCCTGCTGGGCGTCATTCAGGAGAGCAAGGCCGAGGCCGCGCTGGAGGCGCTGAAAAACATGTCGGCGCCCGCCGCCCGGGTCATCCGGGACGGGACGCTGCAAACCGTCAAATCCACCGAGCTGGCGCCCGGGGACGTGATCGAGATGGAGGCCGGGGATCTGGTCCCCGCAGACTGCCGCCTGATCGCCACGACGAGCTTTCAATGCGACGAGTCGGCCCTGACCGGCGAATCGGTGCCGGCGGCGAAGGACGCCGCCGCCCCGGTGGCGGGCATCGCTCCTCTCGGTGACCGGGTCAACATGGCCTATGCCGGCTGCGCCGTCTCTTACGGCCGGGCCCGGGCCGTGGTGGTGGAAACCGGGATGCACACCGAAATGGGAAAAATCGCCGCCATGCTGGAGAACGAGGACGAAACCGTCACCCCCCTGCAGCTCAAGCTGGCCAAGCTGGGCAAGACCCTGGGCTTCCTGGCCCTGGGCATCTGCGCCGTCATCTTTGTGGTGGGGCTGCTGGACGGGCTGAATGTCCTGGAGATGTTCATGACCGCCGTCTCCCTGGCGGTGGCGGCCATCCCCGAGGGCCTGCCCGCCATCGTCACCATCGTGCTGGCCATCGGGGTGCAGCGGATGGTGGCGAAAAACGCCATCATCCGGCGGCTGCCCGCGGTGGAAACCCTGGGCAGCGCCTCGGTCATCTGTTCGGACAAGACCGGCACCCTGACCCAGAACCGGATGACCCTGGTGCGCGCCTTCGCGGGCGAGCATATGGTGGAGCTGGACGGCGGGGTGCCAGAGGGGCTGCTGGCCCTGATCCGCCTGGCGGCCCTGT
>CAKTXU010000568.1 GCA_934630995.1 uncultured Eubacteriales bacterium | reverse complement strand
TCCGCTCCATGGCGCTGTCCGGGTTCTGGATGACACCGGAGCTGAGGAACAGGCCCTCAATATAGTTGCGTCGGTAAAAGCCGATGGTCAGTTCCGCCAGCTCCTCGGGGGTGAAGGCGGCCCGCGGCACGTCGTTCGAACAGCGGTTGACGCAGTACTGGCAGTCGTAGATGCAGACGTTGGTCATCAGCACCTTGAGCAGGGAAATGCACCGTCCATCCGCGGAAAAGCTGTGGCAGATGCCCGGGGCGTAGGCGGTGCCCAGCATCCCCGCCTTGGGACCGCGGTCGTTGCCGCTGCTGGTGCAGGCAGCGTCGTATTTGGCGGAATCAGCCAGGATTTTTAGTTTGTCCAGCAGCTCCATACCAGATTCTCCCTTGTGCAATATAAGCACAGTATAGAACAAATGTTTCTATTTGTCAAACGTTTGTTCGCAGTCTTCTGTTTGTCTTGTACTTTTCGGGCGCAAAGGCTATAATACAAGCTGTCATACCGATAGAATCGAGAATCGGCGGGGAGGCGCGGGGCATGGATAAAACGGAGCTGGCCGTTGTGGGTGGCGGCGCGGCGGGTCTGGCTGCGGCGGTGATGGCCGCCCGGGCAGGCATACGGACCACGGTGCTGGAAAAGCAGCCCCGGGTGGGGAAAAAGCTTTTGGCCACCGGCAACGGTACCTGCAACATCACCAACCGGGATGCCGCCCCCGGCCGGTATCACGGGGAGCAGGCGGCGTTTGTCCGTCCGGCCCTGGCCGGCTTCACGCCGGAGGAGGTTTGCGCCTTCTTCGCCTCCCTTGGCCTTCCCTGCGAGGGCCGGGAGAACGGCCGGATCTATCCCCTCTGCTGTCAGGCGGCGGCGGTGTTGACCTGCCTCCGGCTGGAGCTGCAGGCCAGGGGTGCTGTCGAGCGCTGCGGCAGCACCGTTGAATGCATTGTGCCCGAAAAGGCGGGTTTTACTCTGTGCGGAGGCGGGGAAGAGCTGCGGGCCCGCTTTGTGCTGCTGGCCGCCGGAGGCGCGGCGGCTCCCGCCCTGGGAGGCGGCACAGGCAGCTATGCCCTGGCGGAGGCCCTCGGTCATGCCCGCACCCCTCTGTTTCCTTCCATTGTCCAGCTGCGCACCGATACCGCTTTTATCCGGGCGGTCAAGGGCCTGCGTGTGGAGGGGGAGGCGGCTCTCCTTCTGGACGGCCGGGAGCTGCTGCGGGAGCGGGGGGAAATCCTGTTCACCGAATACGGACTGTCCGGCCCGGCGGTGATGCAGATATCCCGTCCTGCGGCGGATTGGGAGCGCAAAAAGAGAGGACGGCTGGAGGTGGAGCTGAACCTTCTGCCCGGCTGGACGGAGGCGGCTCTGCGCAACCACCTGGCTGCCCGGAGGTCGCTGCCCGGACGGACGCTGGAGGAGGCGCTCACCGGGCTGCTCCAGTCCCGGCTGGGTCAGACCGTCCTGCGCGCGGCGGGTATCGGTCCCCTGACCCGTCCGGCGGCGAGCCTAACCGACACGGAAGTGGACGCCCTGACCGCGGGTATCC
>CAKTXU010000567.1 GCA_934630995.1 uncultured Eubacteriales bacterium | reverse complement strand
GTCCGGGAGTGTACGGCCCTGGAGGGGCGGCTGGAAAGTCTGGGCGCCGCCCGCGCGGATTTGGAGCGCCGCCTCGCCACGGCCCGGCAGGAGCTGGACGAAGCCTGCGCCGCCGAAGGGTTTGCCGGCAGCGAGGCCGCGGCCCGGGCATGGCAGCCACTGGAAAAAATGGACGCCATGCGCTCCCGGCTGGAGGCATACGACGCCTCCCTGCGGGATGCCCGCGCGGATATCGACCGGCTGGCGGAAGAAATCGCAGCAGAAAAAGCCGGGACACCGGCTGATTCCGCCGCTATCGAACGGGAAATACAGGAGATGGACGAAAGCGCCGCGCGCCTGCGCGAGGAAGCGGCGGCTCTGCGTTCCAGGCTGGATGCCAATACCCGGACATGGGAGGAGCTGACAAAGGCGCTCAACGCCCTGAAGGGGCTGGAAGCCTCCTACGCCGGCCTGCGGGAGCTGGCGGACGCCGCCGGCGGGCGGCTGGCGGGGAAAAAGAAGGTGGCCTTCGAGGCCTATGTCCAGGCCGCGTATTTCGATGAAATCCTGCGGGAAGCCAACAAACGGCTGTCCCGGATGACCAGCGGCCGATTCGAGCTGCTGCGCAACGATTTCCAGGAGTCCCTCAACGACCGCGGCCTGGAGCTGGGCGTGCTGGATCACTATACCGGCAAGCCCCGGCATGTCCGCACTCTCTCGGGCGGCGAAAGCTTCAAGGCCGCCCTGGCCCTGGCTTTGGGGCTGTCCGACGTGGTACAGCGCCGGGCGGGGGGCGTCTCCATCGACACCATGTTCGTGGACGAGGGCTTCGGCTCCCTGGACGGGGAGAGCCTGGACGCGGCGGTGGATACCCTTCTGCGGCTGGCGGGAACCGATCGGCTGGTGGGCATCATCTCCCATGTGGACGAGCTCAAGGAGCGGATAGACAAAAAAATCCTGGTGACCAAATCCCCCCGGGGCAGCCGGGTGCGGATTGAGGGCTGAGCCTGTTGCATTTTTTGACAAACCGCGTATACTAAAAGTAAGCCCCTCGACAGATTTCGGCGGTATTTTTCCCTTTTCCAGGGTACAATACCGCCGGAGGGGATACCCGATGACGTGTAAAACAAAGGAAAACCTCAAGGCTTGGTCGATTCTTGTCATCGCCGCCCTGGTGGTGACGCTGTGCATGGCCGGTCTGGCCCTGCCTCTGGCGCTTGCCGGAGGAGAGGAATCCGCGCGGGCCCGGACGGCCTCTTCCGTCAGTTCCGAAGGAGTCCTGCATCCATGAAATTAACCGCTGCCGAACGCGCCGCCTTTCTCGCCTTTGCCGGCGCGCTGCTGGCCTCACCCGCCGTGCGGCGGATGGAGGCGTTCACCCAGCACGGGGACACCTCCTGTCTGCATCACTGCCTGGCGGTGGCATATCTGAGCTTTCGCATCTGCCGCGCGCTGCGGATGGACCGGCACTGGCACAGCCTGGTGCGGGGCGCGCTGCTGCACGACTTTTTTCTCTATGACTGGCATGAAAAGCACGCCGGCCATCCCCTGCAC
>CAKTXU010000566.1 GCA_934630995.1 uncultured Eubacteriales bacterium | reverse complement strand
GCGCCACTCCTATCTGGAGGGCTTCGACGTGGAAGGAACCGTCTCCACCATGGTTACGCAGCGGGACGGGGGGCTCGCGGTCCGGCTGTATGAATATCAGGGCAAGCATCATCCGCTGCCCGCCGCGCCGGTGTCCGCTCTCTCCATGGATCTCTCCGCACCGCGCCCGCTCGCCGGGGATATCGCGCCCTATAAAATCGTCACCTACCGCGTCGAGCCGGCGGAGGTAGAAACATGAGGCTGACAAGGCGGCTTGTGCCGCCATTTTGTGTAGCGGCCGCCGCGATATTGCTTTTCACAGCCTGTACGCCGCAGGAAGGAGCGTCCTCCATGACCGCCGTTCCCTCTTCCTCCCCGGAAAGTGAAACCGCCGCCCCGCTCTACGCATTCGACGGAAGCATATCCTACGGGGTCCTCAAAAATTATCTGAGCCGTTCCATCACCTATTCCCTGTTCGACTCCTCGGCGTATGGTATCGAAAAGGACGTGTCCGCCATTCTGGAAATAGGCGCCAAGCATATCGCCCGCGCCGCCGGCGTGTGGATAACCGGTGGGTGTGAGCTGGGCCGGGCGGCGACGTACCGCGAGATCATCGAGCTGACCCACCAGACCGATCCCGATGTCGTCTTCGAGGCCTGCTTGTTCGAAACCACCAGCCGCGGCGTTGAGCAAATTGACATCCCCGCCTTTGTCTTTGAGGCCTTCGGCCTGCCCGTGGAGGACCGCGCCTTCTCCTATCAGGCGATGCTTTATCCCGACAAGCGTTACGTCGATCACTGGGGAAAGGATCAGAGCGTCCCGGATATCTCGCAGTTGGAAACCCAGATGTTCATGTTCTGGCACGCGGCCTTTTATATCGACGCCGGCTTCGAGGGGCTGCATTGGGGGCAGGTACATCTGATGGGGGAAAACGACACGGATTTTGCCTGCTGGACCAAGGTTCTCGACCTCACCCGCCGCTATGCCGGTGAGCACGCCCGGCGGCATTTCGTCCTGAACAACGCCCACACCCACGGCATTCATGGTACGGACGGCAAGCTGCTGTTCGATTTTCACTCCTTCCCCTCCCGCCTTACGACACCGCCCGGAGCGCAAGCGCATCCGCCCACGGCGGAAAATCCTCAGGAGGCCATTCTGGTACAAGGTTCCCCCGACGTTATCTATGGCAAAAGCATGGGCGGTCTGACCCACAGCGGCTGGAGCTGCGACGCCCTGCCTTATACCGTGGAGTTGGACAATTACGGCGGCATCCGCGATGTGGAGAGCATGAACAAGCCGGGCATCGATTTCTGGCCCTGGGGATATGATGAAATCAGCTGGTTCGCCAACCAGCCCAAGGCCTACCGCGCCTCCTGGCTCGAATATGCCTACAAGCAGGTGCAGGAATTCGACGATTTCGGTTATCTGGTGATGCCGGGGAGCCGCGGTATAACGCTGTATCTGGAGGATACGCCGGATCAGCCCATGACAGGCATGTATTACGCCCTGCTCACCGGCGATATCGACGCCTACAAGCTCATCTGGGACAGCTATGC
>CAKTXU010000565.1 GCA_934630995.1 uncultured Eubacteriales bacterium | reverse complement strand
ACTGTACCCTCGAAGTCCAAATAAAAAGCATATTCAAAGTCGCCGGTGCGGATGGGGCGGCTTTCGATTTTGGTCAGATTGAGCCCAGCCATGGCGAACCGCGCCAGAACCCGGTAGAGGGAGCCGGTGGTGTGGGGGAGGCTGAACTGCAGGCTTATCTTGTCCGCGTCGGCGGGAATGGCCGGACGGGAGGCGATGACGATAAAACGAGTGCAATTTTCCGGTACTGACTGGATATTTTCAGATAATATATTCAGTCCGTATAGCTCCCCTGCGCGCCGCGAAGAGATGGCGGCTGCGGTGGGATCGCCCAGCTCCGCCACCATGCGGGCGGCGGTGGCGGTGTTCCCGTAAGGCCGTGCCTCCCAGCCGCGGGCGGCGATAAAGTCGGCGCACTGGGACAGGCCCTGATGGTGGGAATAGACGGTGCGGATGGAGGAGAGGGAGGCACCCTGCGGCGCCACCAGGCAGTGGCGGACGGGCACCCCTGCGGCGGCGACGATGCTGAAGCGGCTGGCCATGATGAGATCGTAGACCTCGTTGACAGAGCCGGTGGAGGAATTTTCTACCGGCAGGATGCCGTAATCCGCCTCCCCATCCCGGACGGCGGCGCAGACATCGGCAAAAGTGGAGACAAAGCGGGGGCGGTGCGCCTCCTCCCGCGTCAGAGGAAATATCCGGCCGGCGGCCTCGTCCGCGTAGGCGCCCGCGCACCCCGCGCAGACAATGCGGGCGGGAGCCAGCAGAGAGGTTTCCGCGCCGGCAATAGCGGCCCGCAGCGCTTCACCGCCGGCGTTTTTCCGGTGCTGAAGGGCGCGGGAGGCGTCCATCATGGAGGAGAACACCAGGGAGGCGGCCTCCCCGTAGCCGGGACCGGCGGAGGAGCAGGCGGCGCTCACCTTACCCAATACCTCCGCCTCCCGGGCGGCGTTGAGCACCGGCAGATTATGCGCCGCTTTATAGGCCGCCACGGCCAGGGAACAGTCCATACGGCGGCAGAGGAGAGCGGCAATTTCCTCATCCAGCCGGTCGATTTCCCGCCGCAGCGCGGTCAGATCCTGCATTGACATCCTTCCTTACTCATCATATCGGGCGAAAGAGGCGGCGGATCAGCGGCCGCCTTCGGTTTCCAGCAAATCCAGAAGACCAAGGGCCAGGGCGGCATCCACCACCGGCACGGCCCGGGGAACGATACAGGGATCGTGGCGGCCCTTGACCGTGAGCTCCGCATCCCGGCCTGAAACCAGATCCACGGTTTCCTGGCGCCTGCCGATGGAGGCGGTGGGTTTGATGACCAGCCGCACGGCGAGGGGCATACCGTCGGTGATGCCGCCGAGAATACCGCCGTTGTGATTGGAACGGGCGACAACGGAACCGTCGGGGGCATAGGTATAGGGATCGTTGGCCTGGCTGCCCCGCAGGGAAGCGAAGCCGAAGCCCTCCCCAAATTCCACCCCTTTGACGGCGGGAATGCCGAAGAGCAGCGGTGCCAGCCGGTTTTCCACCCCGCCGAACATAGGGGAGCCCAGTCCCGCGGGCAAGCCGACTGCCG
>CAKTXU010000564.1 GCA_934630995.1 uncultured Eubacteriales bacterium | reverse complement strand
GCCCATGCCCTATAAAGCCGGGGCCCCCGTGGTGACGCAATGACAGGATATCGCGCGGGAAAGGAAGCCGCTATCGGCGAAAGGGTGAGGAATCGGCATGAAAATTGAATCTGCCGCATTTGAAGCGTCGGCGGCCCTGAGCAGTCAGCTTCCCCCTTCGGTGCTGCCGGAGATTGCTTTCGCGGGGCGATCCAATGTGGGGAAATCCTCTCTCATCAATAAGCTGGTCAACCGGAAGGCGCTGGCGAGGACCAGCGCCACTCCGGGGAAAACGGCCACCATCAATTTTTATCGGCTGGATACCCTCCGGCTGGTGGATCTGCCGGGATATGGCTACGCGAAGGTATCCGGCGCGGAAAAACGCCGGTGGAGCGATCTCATCGAGGGATATTTTCAAACCTGCGCTAGCGCCGAACGGGATCTGCGTCTCACGCTGCTGCTCGTCGACATGCGCCACCCGCCCAGCCGTGACGATCGGCTGATGATGGATTATCTCGCCCAGATGACCTTGCCTTTTCTCGTCGTGCTGACCAAGGCCGACAAGCTGAATAAAAGCGAACGGGCCACCCGGATGGAGGCGCTCAATGAGGAGCTCTCCGCCTACGAGGGCCTGACCTTGCTGCCCTTCTCCGTCGTCACAGGAGAAAACGTGGAGGAGCTGCGCGGCATCCTGGAATCCGTCATCGACTAAAAATACCATGCATAACCAAAAAGAAGGAATATTCAAATTGCCTGCTTGTCTTCCCGGCCTGATCAATGGCGCTCCGGCGGGATGGACGGGAAAGGAGTGGCTGACTATGTATATTTCCGATTCCCTGCAAATCAATGAAAAGGGCCATCTGACAATCGGCGGCTGCGACACCGTCGATCTGGCCCGTACCTATGGCACGCCGCTGTATGTGTTGGATGAAACCGCAGTCCGGACGGCGCTGCGCACCTACAAGGCGTCGCTGGACAAGAATTATGAAAAGGGCGGTATGGTGGCGTATGCCAGCAAGGCCTGCAGCTTCAAAGAGCTATACCGGATCGTGATGCAGGAGGGCTGCGGCGCCGATGTGGTGTCCGGCGGCGAGCTGTATACGGCGCTGCAGGTTGGCTTTCCTGCCGAACGAATCTATTTTCACGGCAACAATACGTCCGATGCCGAGCGGCGCATGGCTCTGGAAGCCGGTGTGGGCCGGATCGTCGTGGACAATCCGGCCGAGCTGGAACGGCTGTCCGCTATAGCGGGCGAACTGTCCAGGACTGCCGCGCTCTATCTGCGGATAACGCCCGGTATCGACGCCCATACGCACAGCTTTATACGGACCGGTCAGATAGACTCCAAGTTCGGTTTTACCCTGGAGGGGGGCGGCGCTTTGGCTGGGGTCAAGGCGGCGCTCGCTCTGCCGCATCTGGCTCTCAAGGGCCTTCACTGCCATATCGGTTCGCAGATTTTCGATGAGCAGCCCTTTATTCACGCGGCAGAGGTCATGCTCGATTTTATGGCGCTCATCCGCGGGGACACCGGCGTCACCCTGACCGAGCTGAACCTGGGCGGCGGCTTCGGCATCCGGTATACGC
>CAKTXU010000563.1 GCA_934630995.1 uncultured Eubacteriales bacterium | reverse complement strand
CCTCCATGCTGTCCTTTGACAACCTGTCCAGCGTCTCCACCGACGACCGGGAGGCCGCGTGCAGCGCCATGGATACGTTGATTCGTCTGGGACATAGCCGTATCGCCATCATCGGCGGCGACCGGGCCATTTCCGACACCAGCCGTCTGCGCTACGAGGGCTGTATGCAGTCCTTCACTGCCCACGGCATCCCCTTTGACCCCAAGCGGGACTATCAGGGCGTGCGCTATTCCTATCAGGCGGGGTATCAGGCGACCAAGGCGCTGCTGGATAAGGGCTGCCGGTTCACCGCGATTTTCGCCACCGCCGACGTGATGGCCATCGGCGCCATCCGCGCCTTGCAGGATAACGGCCTGCAGGTGCCGGAGGACGTGTCGGTCATGGGCGTGGACGGCCTGCCGCTGAGCAGCTTCCTGGTGCCGAGACTGGCCACCGTCCGTCAGACCGTTTCCCTGCTGGCAAAGCGCAGCGTGGAAATTCTGCTGGGGAATATCGAGCGGAACGCGCCCGCCTGTCACGAGACGGTACCCTTTGAGATCCTCTCCCGGGAGAGCATCCGGGAAATTTCACACTGATAATCCATTAAAATGCTCAATTCCGAATTGAGCATTTTAATGAACGATCACATATCACAGATGCTGTTTTCGATAAGAACGTAAAGCGGTATCAATTAAGGAGACCATTGCAATGCGCGAAAGCGGAATTTTGATGCATATCACCTCCCTGCCGACCCCTTACGGCATCGGCACCATGGGGAAGGACGCCTATGCCTTTGTGGACTTTCTGGTCAGGGCCGGACAGCGGTACTGGCAGATCTTGCCCCTGACTCCCACGGGCTACGGCGATTCCCCCTATCAGTCTCTGGGCGCCTGCGCAGGCAACCATTATCTCATCGATCTGGACAGGCTGGCAGACGAGGGACTGCTGAAAAAAGAGGAAATCCAGAACATTCCATGGGGCAGCAATCCGGCGCGGGTGGATTTTGGAGCCATGTACGCTCATCGGATGAACGTGCTGCGGCTGGCGTTTCAGCGGTTTGCACCGGATGAAGCCTACGAAACCTTCGTGGAGCAGAACCGGAGCTGGCTGGAAGACTATGCTCTGTTTATGTCTCTCAAAGATCTGCATCAGGGCCGTTCCTGGCATGAATGGTCGCCTCAGTATCAGGTTCTGGATACCAGGACCCGAAAGGCCGCACTGACCGAACTGGCCGACAGCATCACTTACTATCAGTTTATTCAGTTTATTTTCTTCAAACAGTGGCATGAACTGAAACTTTATGCCAACAAGAAGGGAATCTCCGTCATCGGTGATATTCCAATCTTTGTTTCACCGGACAGTGCCGATGTCTGGGCGAACCAGTCTCTGTTCAAACTTGACAGCAAAGGCTTCCCGACAGCCGTTGCCGGTGTACCGCCGGATTATTTTTCAAAAACCGGTCAGCTGTGGGGCAATCCGCTCTACAATTGGACAGAACACAAGAAAACCGGATATGCATGGTGGATCTCCCGTATCCGTCAGCAGCTCCAGCTTGTAGATTATCTGCGTATTGATCATTTCCGCGGTT
>CAKTXU010000562.1 GCA_934630995.1 uncultured Eubacteriales bacterium | reverse complement strand
CCGCAGGACGATGAGTGTACGGTCCCGCGGCTCCAGCTCCTGCAGCACCTGGCGCAGGGCCAGCCGGTCGGTCAGCATCTCCTCCGGCGGGGATACCGGCAAGTCGATTTGTTCGCCGTCATCCTCCTCACCGGAGCGCGTCAGGGACAGAGGCGGCAGGGAGGCCCCCAAAGCCTCGGCGGCCTGCTCAGTCTCCACCCCCAGCAAATCCGCCAGTTCCCCGACGCTCGGCTCCCGCCCTTCACGGGTCAGAAAGTTTTCCCGCTCCCGCGTGGCCCGCATGGCCAATTCCTTGAGGGAACGGCTGACCTTGACCGTGCCCCCGTCCCGGAACAGACGGCGGATTTCACCGAGGATAACCGGCACGGCATAGGTGGAGAATTTAAGGCCCCTCTCCTCATCGAAGCCGTCGGCTGCCTTGACCAACCCCATACAGCCCGCCTGAAACAAATCGTCGTATTCTATGCCCCGGCCGGTAAACCGGCGCGCGCAGGAATGAACAAGCCCGATGTTTTGGCAAATGACGTCTTCCCGCCGGCTCACGCCTGCCTCTCCCGGAGCTGTATGTACTTCTCCAGGGTGACCACCGTGCCCTTCCCTTTCCGGGAGGATACCCGCAGCTTATCCGTAAAGCTCTCCATCACAGAGAAGCCAAGACCCGAGCGTTCCTCCCCGCCTGTGGTGAACAGCGGCTCCATGGCCTGACGGATATCCTCGATGCCGCAGCCCCGATCCCGCACCTTAATGCTCACCAAGCCGTCGGCATAGAGCTTCACCACAAGGACGATATCGCCGATGGCATCCGGATAGGCATGAACAATGCAATTGGTCACCGCCTCCGATACGGCGGTGCGGATATCGGCCAGTTCGTCCACGGCTGGATCGAGCTGCGCCACAAAGGCAGCCACCGCCGACCGGGCAAAGCCTTCATTGGCCGACCGGCTGGGGATCACCAGTTTCATCTCATTCATGGGTTTCTTCATGTCATTTTCCATTCCTTTCTGTCTCTCTGCTCCGGTCAGGACTTGTTTTCCGCCATATCCTTGAGGATTCCCAGTTTATCGAGTCCTGCCAGCCGCATCACCCTGCAGAGCCGCTCCGACGCGCCGGTCACGACCAGGGAGCCGCCGGACAGCTGCATGAGACGATACCGTCCCATAATCAGGCCGATACCGGAGCTGTCCATAAAGGTGACGCCGCCGAAATCCAGCCGCAGCACCTTCGGCCGGGCACGCTCCGCCGCCAGATCCACCTGCTGCCGCAGCTGCCGGGCGGCATGATGATCCAACTCACCGGACAGCCAGACGATCATCCCCTCCGATGTCGTTTCTATCCGAATAACCATACCAGTACCACGCCTTTCAGGTAACGTTTTGAAGCCTTCGTATCACAAAGAAAAGCCCCTATCCCATAGGATAGGGGCTTGTCCGCCGGAATGCGCGGGAATTCTGCCGTCAAATAAAAGGAGTTTCCGTGGACTGCTGTCGAAAAATATCCTTTTCCAAGAGAATTGGTCGGATTGCCTCGCAAAGATAGAGGGACCCGGCTATCAGCAAGGGACCGTCTCCCGCCTGTTCTC
>CAKTXU010000561.1 GCA_934630995.1 uncultured Eubacteriales bacterium | reverse complement strand
CAGAAGAGGATGAGACGGGCCTGCGGCTGACCAGGGAGGGGTTCCTGGTCTCCAACGCCGTGATTGCCGCTCTGTTGGATATTTAGTAAAGGGGTAGCTGCAAAATGGAGTATTTTGCAGCTACCCCTGAGACTGTCGATAAAGTAGAGCGGAGGGAAGGGGAGTGTGAGGGGGAACCGTCAGGGTTCCCCCTTGCGCAACAATCGCTCGCCCGCAGGCGGCCAAAAGCGGGTATTTTGCAGCCACCCCTACATTGTTTTTTCCATTTGGCAAAAATACGCCCCCCGCGTTCAAAACAAACAGGCGTTGAGCAGGACTGTCGATAGACTGGTTTTCTCGCGGCTGGAATCCCTGCGGGGGCGGATGGCAGGCAGAAAACTCTTCCCGGGAGGGGGCTGCGCGCCCTTTATGTCCAGAAAAACAGCGGATGGGGCGTGGAGTAGGACAGCTCCCACCACAGGGCGGTCAAAACGGCGCCGAGAAGCAGGCCCGCCACGGCTGAACGCATCCCGTATTTCGCGCTTTTACGATACAAAATCGCCACCGTCAGACCCAGCCCCGTGAGGGCCAGCGCCAGAAGGAGGAGAAAAATCCCAAGGGGAATGAACCACTCGCCCTCCGGATTGGTTCCGGCGCCCTTGAGGGTGTTGGTGGCCATCAGGCTGCCCAGGGGCAGAAGGACGGATAGTATCCCGCCCAACATCAGTCCGCCGGTAAAAAAGATGCCCGCCTTGAGCCGTTGCATCGCCTTCCACCCTCTCTGCCGTTGTTTTTAAAATGCGCTGCCTCAATATTACCACATATTCGCTTCCCCGTCAATTCACCCACGCGGATGAAACCGGGCGGCGGCATGCGAATTGTGAATACATATTGACAATTCACGGATATATTGATAATATTTATATATATATAACAATTATCGGCGTCTGTACGGGAGGAATCACCTGCGTCTCTGCAACGAAAGAAGGGGGAAGATATGACACGGTTCAACATGTCATGGCGGTCTTTCCTGGCATGCCTGCTGATTTTGTGCTTTACGGGCCTGTGCGGGTGCGGCGGCGCGCCCGCAGCCGGTTCATCCGCGCCGGAACCGGCCGGGGACGCGGCCCAATCCAAAGGCATCCCGTTTACGGTCGGGGTGTATCAGAGGCTTCGGCACGACTCTATGCCCGACCGTCATGTGCGGCTGATCCGCTCCGTATCGGCGCTGACTGAGCTGTGCGGGAATGACGGCGAACTGCTTTCCTATATCCAACAGTATGACGCTTCCTTTTTTGAGGAAAACGCCCTGGTGTATTTTTTCCATACCCTGACCAGCGGCTCCATGCGGGATCGCGTCGATGCGCTTGTGGTGGACGGCAGCCGGTTGGTGATGGAGCTCACCACCCTGATGCCGGAAGAAATGACGGCGGATATGGCGGGATGGGGCATCGTTCTGGAGGTTAAACAGGCGGATGTGGAGGGCGTCACCGCTGTCGGCGTTCGTCAGGAGGAGCAGAGGCTGCCGGACGGGGTATGGCTGCAAGGGAATTCCTGGGAAACCGGCGTGGAGAAGCGCTGATAGGCCGAAGGGGTGGCGGCAATCCTTTAAAA
>CAKTXU010000560.1 GCA_934630995.1 uncultured Eubacteriales bacterium | reverse complement strand
GTCGACGAACTGGATGAGATCCACCTTCATCTCGAACTCGTCGATATTATTCGCTATTATACGGTAAAAGCAGATCTTGGTTAAATCAATTTCGCCATTTTTCCGGGCCGCGTCGCTGAAGGGCAGGGTGATGAGGTTCCAGCCGTCCTGGGTCAGATAGGGCTCCACATCCCATTCCAGCTCGTCCCTGTCCACCATGCCGCTGCTGGTAATCTCAAAGGTCACGCTGTGCTCCCTGTTGGCAAAAGGGGTATATTCCGGCAGATAGAGCCAGAACTGCACGGCGCCGGTTTCCATCGTCTGCTTGGTATCCGTTTCCGGCGTGTTCCGCCACATACACGCCATGACCATGTTTCCGTCCTGGGAGGTCTTGTAGCAGGCTTCGCCCTCCTTTTTGTCCTCGTAGTCGTTCTCGGTGCCGTGAAAATGGTCCTCCCCCGGCATAACTAGGCCGGCGTCGTCGCAGTTGTCCAAAACCACGACGGTGCCCGCCGCCGAGGCGGACAGCGCCCCCGCGCTGCCGATGATGCTGAGGGCCGCCAGTACGCTGAGGGATTTCCGGATTGCCAGTAGCTTTTTCATAGGGGTTCCTCCTCGTCAAATATATGAAAGGGTTGAGCGACACAGAAAAGGACGCGCCTTATTCGCCGGTGATGCCGCTGTGTTCCACGCTCTCCATGAACCACCGCTGGATGACGAAGTAGCCTATCAGCAGAGGCACCAGACAGAGTACGGTGGCCGCCATAATCAGCGCGGCATTGTAGAGCATCTTGGCGTCGGTGGCGTTGGTGACCATACCCGCCGCGCCTGACTCGCCCGGGATAGCCGTCAGGGAAGAGAGCAGATTATACAGGTTGGGCAGCACCTGGGGCAGCAGGAAGCGCTTGGCGTTGGACAGATACATGCCCGGCTCGAAATAATCGTTCCAGTGCCACACCACCGACAAAACCGCGCAGACCATGGTGGAGGCCGTGGCGCTGGGGAAGGCAATCCTCAGATAGGTGCGCACCGGGCCGCACCCGTCGATATAGGCGGCCTCCTCCAGGGAACGGGGCAGGGACAGGTAAAACTGCCTGTACAGGAATATGAACATTGCCCCCTTGAGCCCGAAGCCGAAAAATGTGGGGACAATCAGGGGCAGATAGGTGTTCAGCCACCCTAGGTTGGAGAAGGTCAGATAGGAGGGCACGATAAGGGTCTGGATCGGCACAATCATGGAGAGGATAACCAGTACCATCAACACGCTTGTGTACTTGTACCGGTAGCGGGCAAAGGCATAGCCCGCCAGAGAGCAGGAGAAGATATGACCGAAGGTGGACAACCCCGCCACCAGCACGGTATTGAGCAGCTTGACAGGGTATTCCATCAGCTCATAGGCCAGCGTGTAGTTCTGGACATGGAAGCTGTTGATGATCCAGGTCACCGAAGAATCGATCAGATCCTCGTAGGACTTGAAGGAGGTTATCAGCATGAACAGGAAGGGATACAAAAAGACCAGAACCAGGTCGATGAGCAGGATATACAGGAAAATCCGGCCCAGACGTCCCGCCCATTTTCCGCTTTTCCAATGGAACGCCGGCTTATTCATCTATGCG
>CAKTXU010000559.1 GCA_934630995.1 uncultured Eubacteriales bacterium | reverse complement strand
ATCTGAAGGAGGAGGTCGTCGCCACCGGCTTTCTAGGCGGCACGGTGGCCAGTATTTTCCACGATTGCTTCCGCCGGGAAGGGATTACAGACGAATTTCTTCCCATCGCCGGCACCACCCGGACCAATCTGCAGATTTTCGATAAAAAGGGGAAACGGACCGAGCTCCTGGAAAGGGGGCCTGAAATCGCGCCGGAAGAATGGAAGGCGCTGCTTGCCAGGCTGGACGCTCTCCTGCCCCGCTGCCGGGCTGTGACCGTGTGCGGCAGCGCTCCCGGAGGCGTGACCCCCGCCATGTTCGGCGGCCTCATACGCCGGGTCAAGGAGAGCGGGGCGCTCACGGTGGTGGACGCCTCCGGCGCTCTGCTGCGGGCGGCGCTGCCGGAAAAACCCCACCTCATCAAGCCCAACCGAACCGAGATGCTGGAGCTGATGGGCCGCGATACGGCTGATCTTGGGGAGATACTTTCCTTCGCACGGGAGCTTGTAGCGGACGGCATCCGGTACGTGCTCTGCTCCCTGGGACGCGACGGCGCCGTGTTGGCCGGTGCTGGGGGAGTATGGCGGGCCGCGGCACCCGATGTACCGGTCAAAAGCACGCTGGGCTGTGGGGATACCATGGTCGCGTCCATGGCGCTTTCCTTGGCAAAAGGGCTGGAGCCTGCCGAAATGCTCCGCAATGCCACGGCCCTGTCCTCTGCAAACGCCATGACCTTCGAAACCGCTCATATCGCGGTGGAGGACTATGAAGCGCTGCTGCCCCGCTGTCCGGTTGAAAAAATCGTCTGAAGAGGGGCCGCCGTCAACCGTATAAGCATACGATGAGATTGGTTCCGCGGGCTGTTGAACAATGCGGGAAGATACGCAGCAACCCCTTCATTATCTTCTTATCCCGCCACGGGCGGCGCCTAATTGGGGAAGTCTCGGTTATCACACGCTAACCAACCGCCTGAGAAAAAACGGGCGGCCCCCGGTTATCTCGAGATAACATCTGCCGGTATAGCGGCTTCATCCCGGCTTGTCAAGCCCTTTCAAAAAAAGACGGCGGGCATTTTCCTCGGTTTGCCGCAGCAGAGTGTCTACCTCTATTCCGCGAATTTCCGCGATTTTCGCGGCGGTGTATGCGATAAGCGCGGAGTCGTTCCGTTTTCCCCGAAAAGGAACGGGCGACATATAAGGCGCGTCGGTTTCGAGCAGCAGCCGTTCCGCTGGCACGGCGGCGGCCACCTCCACCGGACGGCGGGCGTTTTTGAAGGTGACCGCGCCGCCCAGTCCGATAGACATTCCCAGCTTCACGACCTCCCGCATCATTTCCACGCTGCCGGTAAAGCAGTGGACCACCCCGGCGGGCCGATACTCGCGCAGCAGTGTCAGAACATCCTCATGCGCCTCCCTGTCGTGAACGATGACCGGCTTGTTCAGCTCCACGGCCAGGGCCAGCTGACGGCGGAACCACAGCTTCTGGAGCTCCCGGGGGCAGGCGTCCTCCCAATGGTAGTCGAGACCGATTTCCCCGATAGCCACCGCCCTGGGATGAGCAGCCAGCATACGGTATTCCGCCAGCTCCTCCTCCCTCGCACCCGCCGCATCCTCTGGGTGCAGACCGACG
>CAKTXU010000558.1 GCA_934630995.1 uncultured Eubacteriales bacterium | reverse complement strand
CGCAGCCCCTCCTTAATGACCGGCCAGCGGGAAGCGGCCGCGCAGAGGGGCAGCACCCGCTGCGGTCCCAGCATAAGCCCAGTCTCCCTATCCAGCAGGATCCGGCTGTCACCGCCCAGGCCGAAGGTATGGATATACACCGATTGGACGAAAGTATCCCATTTCCCGATGGTCACCCCATCCGTCTTGACCGGGTTCCCGTTCCGGACGATGGCGATATCGGTGGTGGTGCCGCCCATGTCGACCACCAGACAGTCCTGCTTTCCCGCCAGCTTCATGCCGCCCATCACACTGGCGGCGGGCCCGCACAGAATGGTTTCCACCGGCCGCTGGCGGGAAAAAGCCTCGGACATCAGGCTGCCGTCGCTGCGCACGATAACCATAGGCGCCTGCACTCCCCGGCGGGCAAGCGCATCCCGGATGGCCTCTAAAAACGTATCAATGACCGGAATCAAGCGGGCGTTGAGGAGGGAGCTGGCCCCCCGCTTAATGTAATTGAGATTCCAGAACAGTTCGTTGCCGCACACGGCGTTCAGCCCGCAGGTCTCGGCCACAATTTCCTTAGCCCGCTGTTCCGGCGCCGCATTATGAATGCCCTGATAAGCCACAATGGCTGCGGAATCCGCATTGCGCAGGAACGACGGACAGTCGCCGCGGAAACCCTCCCAGTCCGGCTCTCGCTCCACCCGCCCGTCGGACAGGATAGCGGCGTCCAGAAAGTACAGTTCCTCCGCCGGCGGCAGTCCGTAGGCCGCGCCGTTCCGCTCCACAATCCGCCTGTCACCGCCGATGAAAATCAGGCCCGCGCGGCCGCCGCGATCCTCCACACAGGCGTTGGTCGCCAGGGTCGTTGACAGGGATACCAGCTCCGCGGCCGCCAGCCGCTCTCCGGGCAGCCGGTCCAGCGCCTCCCCGATGCCGTGGGATAAATCTTCCTTTGTCGTCAGCGCCTTGGCGGAGGCGACGACCTTTTCTTCCTCAAAATCATACAGGACGGCGTCGGTATACGTACCTCCTGTATCGATACCCAATCCGATTCTCATGGCGGCGATTCTCCCTTATCTGTCCGTATTCAGAACTCAATACCCTTCCGGCCCGTTAACCCCTCATCCATAGGGTGCTTTATCTTTCGCATTTCGGTGATGTAGTCCGCCAGCTCCGTCAGCTCCGGGGCAGGATCCCGGCCGGTAAGAACAAGCTCCAGCCCTGCGGGGCGGTTCCGCAGCGCGCGGAGAACCCCTTCCCGGTCGATGAGCCCGGTCTGGTAGGTAGCCGCCATTTCATCCAGCACCAACAGGGCTCTTTCTCCATCTCCGCAGAGCCGGAAGGCTTCCTTCAGCACCCGATTGTGCTCAGCGGTCAGTTTTTCCTTCTCCTCCGGGCCCAGCGTCCAGGTAAAACCGTATTCTCCCTCAACCCGCAGGACGGTCACCCCCAGCTTTTCCAGCATTTTCAGCTCGCCGGTATCCCGGCTTTTGAGAAACTGAGCGACTATCACCCGATATCCCGCGCCGGCCGCCCGGACGCACAGCCCCAGAGCAGCCGTGGTTTTGCCCTTGCCGCCGCCGCAGTACAGGTGAATGAGTCCTGTCATGCTTTTCCCTCCATTATACGGTA
>CAKTXU010000557.1 GCA_934630995.1 uncultured Eubacteriales bacterium | reverse complement strand
AAATGATACCGGTCATGTAAACTAGTAAGCGCCCGCCGCCGCAGGATACAAACCTACGGCGGCGGGCGTTTGTTTATGCAGAATCAGCAGTAGGATTTCTCCAGAATTCCGATGATTTCCGGCAATGAAAGCTCCCTGGGATCCAGGGCAAAGAGGCCGCCCATGGTTTCCTTTGCATGGCGTGCAAGCTCCGGCAGCTCGTTTCTTTCAATGCCATAGTCGGACATCCGCAGTTTTTCCACTCCACACTCGACCTGCAGGCGGCGCAGGGCTTCTAAAAAGTCGGCCGCCTTGTCCGCGTCACGGTAACCAAGCGCGCGGGCCATGGCGATATAGCGCTCCTCCGCGTGGCCGAGAAAGGTTTCGTAATACTGCAAGGACACCATGATAAGCCCCGCGCCATGAGGCAAATCAGGATGACGTCCGCTGAGAGCATGCTCCAGGGAGTGCTCGGAGATACAACTTGAAAGGGATTCGACCATGCCGGACAGGGTGTTGGCCAGCGCCACCATCGCTCTCGCTTCCTCGTCCCCGCCATCCCGCACAGCCCGGGGGTGATAGGCGCCGATGAGTTCGATTGCCTTCAGCGCATACAGATCGCTCATCACATTGGCGCAACGGGCAAGGTATCCTTCCGTGGAATGAAACAGCGCGTCAAAGCCTTGATAAGCAGTCAGCCGTGACGGAACACTGCGCATTAGGTCCGGGTCCACAATAGACAGGACAGGAAATGTGCCGTCGATACCGAAGCCAACCTTTTCCCCCGTTTCCTCTTTGGTTATCACCGTGAAGGGATCTGCTTCGGTGCCGGTCCCCGCCGTGGTGGTGACGGCCACAACTGGCAAGGGCGTGCAGGAAACCGGCCGACCCTTTCCCGAGCCGCCGTCGATATAATCCCAATAATCCCCGTCGTTTGCCGCCATGATGGCAATGCTTTTGGCGGAATCAATACTGCTCCCCCCGCCCAGCCCGACGACAAAATCGCAGCCCTCCTTACGTGCCAGGGATGCCCCCTCCATAACATGGCTTTTAACCGGATTGGGGAGAATTTTATCAAACAGGACGACCTGGACGCCGTTCTTATCGAGCAGCGATATGACCCTGTCCAGATAGCCGAAGGCCCTCATAGATTGACCCGCAGAGGTGACCAGAAGCGCTTTTTTTCCCGGCAGTCTTTCCGTAGACAGCCTGTTGAGCTCCCCCTTTCCAAAAAATATCCTGGTGGGAAGATAATACTGAAAATGCATGTCATCCGACTCCTTTCCTTTGTGAAAAGAGGGTATTGCAAATCTTCACTTTGCAATACCCTCTCGTAAATGGAGTATCAACCGCGTCCCACGCCGCCGCCGCGGGACGAACCGCCTCCGCCGCCGCGAGAGCCTCCCCCGCGGGACGAGCCTCCTGATGAGCGGCCTGAAGAGCCTGACGATCGGCCTGAAGACCCGGACGAACGGCCAAAGGAGCCTCCGGAACGTCCCACACCGCCGCCGCGGGAGGTACCTCCGCCGCCGCTGCGCGGCCTATTCCCGCCTGATGAGGAGCCGCCGCCAAAGCCTCCCCCAAAGAAGCCACCCGAGCTCCCTCCTCCGGAGGGAGGCGGACGATGAGATGGCGGTGGTGGCGGCGGACGCCGCGGAT
>CAKTXU010000556.1 GCA_934630995.1 uncultured Eubacteriales bacterium | reverse complement strand
CGATGAGGGCGCGGGTGAGGGAGGTATTGGCGGTGGCGACGCCGAAGGTATCAAATTGGTTGTCGTTGTTGGTATCTTTCAGGCAAGCCATTGCCATGCGGCGGAAGGTGTCGAAATCCCACTTGCCCTCGTCCACAAGCTGATAGAGGTCCTCGGTAATGCCGTTGTTTTTCAGCAGATCTTTATTGTAGAATACGCATCCGCGCACCTCGGGGGGGCGGGTAAACTGCAGTCCCCAGACATCGCCGTCCAGGGTTGCCATCTTCGTATAGGCTTCCACCCAGCGCAGGTCGTTGACGTTGATGCCCTCCAGCTTGTTCAGCGGCACTATGTAACCGGCCTGGGAGGCGGGAAGATACATCTCCGGCATCATTTCGATGATATCCGCTATCTTGTCGTTGGCGAGGATGCGAGGCTGCATAGCCTGCGGCTCCGCCCAGAATTTGATGATCTTGATGGTGCAGTGATAATCCTTTTCCACCTCCTTGATGCGCTCGTGAAGCAGCTGCTCAAACTGGGTGGAGCGGGAGGTTGCGACGGCGGGGAGCCAAGGGGAGGCGATGGTGAAGGTATAGCCGTCCATGTCGATAAGCGGATCATCGCCATAGGTTTTGGGCCCGTTTATCAGGGAGTCGTAGCCGGAGTCCCCGCCGGAGCTGTCGGAGCCCGACGAGGCCGGGGGAGTGGTGTCGCCGCAGGAGCTGGTCAGCAGCATGGCTGCTGCCAGCAGGAGAGCGGCAGTGCTTTTGCGCGCGGTTGGTTTCATCATTCTTCGTGCCTCCTACATAATCGTCTGAGATGGTCTCGGCTGGTTAAGCGGTTTAAAAAACAGTGAAGAAAAAACAAAAGCCAAAAGCTTTCTAATACTATTATACATATGGGTTGGCGTATGTCAATAGTTATACGAGAAGTTTTTTGCGGATATTTAGATTAAATTCCTAAACTGTCGAAAATCGGATGAGATGCCTATTCTGGAGAGAGAGAAAATTGTGGAAAATATGCCCATTTTCGCTTGAAATTTACCCGCTTCGCACGTATACTGGATTTAAATTGGTTTAAATAGGCGTGACGGCGAGCTGTTTTTATCGGCCGGAAAAGTCACGCGGACGGGAAAGGTGTGAATGGATATGGGAGAATCCCCCAAAAAGGTGACCATATACGACGTAGCGAAAATGGCCGGCGTCTCCACGGCCACGGTATCGCTCGTGATCCACGGGGACAAGCGGATCAAGCAGGAGACGGCCGAGCGGATCAAGGGATGCATCAAAAAGCTGGAGTACAATCCCAATTATTTGGCGCGGGGCCTGGCCAACCGGCGTACCTACAGCATCGGCCTCATCGTGCCGGATTTGGGAAACCCCCTGTTTTCCGAAATCATCGGGGGTGCTGAGGAATATCTGAGCCAGCACGGCTATCATTTGCTCATCGGCTTGACTAATCAGAATTTGGAAAAGGAAAAGTTCTATCTGAACAGTATGCTCCGGGGGAAAAAGGTGGACGGCGTCATCCTTATGCCTACGTATATGGATGAGATCAAGGATACGCTGCAATCCCTGCTGGAGGACAATATCCCCTTTGTACTCAGCGGCGTACCCTGTGACGGGCTGAACGTCAACTATGTCAGCAGCAAGATGGAGGAG
>CAKTXU010000555.1 GCA_934630995.1 uncultured Eubacteriales bacterium | reverse complement strand
CCGATGCCATTCAGGGGAACCGGTGCCAGCAGACACTGGGCGCCCGCTATGTGGAGATTGCCGCCGTCGACGAAAAGGCGGAACGGGTTATCGCCGGCATCCGTAAAAAGCTGGGCCAGGACGACTATGCGCTTCTGTGGAACGCCTTTCTCTCCGACGACGATGAAAAATACGACGCCATCTACCAGTATATCCGCCTGGGGCTGTCCATCGGCCGGGCCATCCACCTGCGGCTGTCCGACGACCGGGTGCTGGCGGTGGCCAAGCGCAGCGCCTTGGTTGGGCGAGAAGCCCACCTTCTTATCCAATTCGTCCGGTTCGCCCAGATGGAGGGCGGGGTCTATTACGGGGAAATCACCCCGCAATATCCCGTTCTGCCCCTCATTATGCCTCATTTCGTCGGCCGGTTCCATGTACAGCCCTTTATCATCCACGACAAAACCCACCGGCAGGCCGGGATTTTCGACACCCGGGAGTGGACCATCGCCTCCACCGCGTCGCTGCATCTGCCCGACAGGACGCCGGATGAGGACGGCTATCGGCGGCTTTGGAGAACTTTTTATGACACCATCGCCATCAAGGAGCGGATAAACCCCACTCTGCGGCGGAATCACATGCCAAAAAAATACTGGAAAAACATGGTGGAAATGCAGCCCAGCCCCGAGGAGCTGCATCCCTCCCGCACGGTATTCATAAAGGAAGATAACCGCAATTCTGCCGCAATAAGTGAAAAAACAGGGCTGAATTTTGAAAACAGGACATGAAAAATTGCAAACCAGACATAATTGCTCCTTTTATTATCTGGTATAATAAAGGACAAAGAAAAGACATCCAGAGGTAAGTGACTAGGGAATCCGCATAGAAAGGGGAAGTACGCCTTATGCTGAGAGCGCGACTGTGTACTCGAAAGCGTTTCCGGAGATGCCTGTGCTTCGTCTTCTGCCTGATCGCGGTGCTGTCCCTATCTCTGGCGCTGTGCAGCGGTCGGCGGCTATCAGCGGCGAAAGAGCTGTTCGGCGGGGAGGGAAACCGAATCGTTGGCTCGGTCGTACAGGGGGAAACGGTATATGAAACCGGTCTTCTGACGGAAAAGGGCGGACAGACCGCCTATATACGGCAATCGGATAGCAAGGGGAAAACCATCCGGCTGCGGCGGCTGAGCGAGACGCCCTCCATCCGCAGTGTCTCTCCCCCGCTGGTGGAGGAGGATACCCTCTATCTCTGCGCCGATACTGAGGATGGGATGAGCTGTCTGCTGACCTTCACCGCCGCCGATTTGCAGCTCAAGGACCGGATAAGCCTGGACCAGACCGGGGGAAGAGTCTCCAGTGTGGACGGAGACCGGGCCGCCCTCCTGTATCCCGCCGCACCCTACATAGCTCTGGTGGACCTGGAAAGCGCGCAGACCCGTCCGATCACCCCGGGACCTGCCGTTTCTCCGGCAAGAGCGGGCGGCGCTGGGACGGATTTCGTCCGCCAAATCGAAAAAGCCGTGCTGGCGGAGGAAAGGCTCTACCTCTGCGGCACCATGACCGCCGACAATGGAATCGAGGGTTCCACGACCGGCTATGTCACCTGCCTGTCGGCGGACGGCTCGCTCCAATGGCAGGACAAATATCCCGACTACCCTCTAGCCACCGGGGAT
>CAKTXU010000554.1 GCA_934630995.1 uncultured Eubacteriales bacterium | reverse complement strand
CCGATATGCTGGATGTGGACGAACTCGACATCTATGAGATATCCGGCGCGCTGGATTTGACCTTCTGCTACCGGCTCAGCGGTCTGGACGACCGGCTCCGTCTGCCGCCGATCCTGCCGGTGAAGCCGGTGGATTTTGCCGGCTGCGAGGATATATTCGCCGCCATCCGAGAGCGGGACAGGTTTGTTCACCATCCTTACGAGAGCTTCGACTGCGTGGTGGATTTCGTCCGCGCCGCTGCGGAAGACCCCGATGTGCTGGCTATCAAGCAGACCCTTTACCGGGTCAGTGGTCATTCTCCTATCATTGCCGCTCTGATGCGGGCGGCGGACAACGGCAAGCAGGTGACCGTGCTGGTGGAGCTCAAGGCGCGCTTCGATGAGGAGAACAATATCCACTGGGCGCTGAAGCTGGAGGAAGCGGGCTGTCATGTCATTTACGGACTGGCCGGGCTGAAAACCCACTGCAAAATTCTTCTGGTGGTCCGCCGGGAGGAGGACGGTCTGCGCCGCTATGTCCATATGGGGACAGGCAATTATAACGATTCCACCGCCCGGCAGTATACCGATATGGGGATGTTCACCTGCCGGGAAAGCTACGGCGCCGATGCCTCCAGCCTTTTTAACGTCCTCACCGGCTATTCCCGGCCGCCGCAGTACAATCGTTTTGTCACGGCGCCGGATGGGATGCGTCCCTTTTTTCAGCGGATGATTGCGCGGGAGGCGGACAACGCCCGCAGCGGACTGCCCGCCGGGATTTTTGCCAAGGTCAATTCATTGGTGGATCCCGATATTATCACCCGGCTGTACGAGGCATCGGCGGCAGGGGTACCCGTCACCCTGGTGGTGCGGGGCATCTGCTGTTTAATTCCGGGCGCGGCCAACGGCCGTATCCGGATCGTCAGTGTGGTGGGCCAGTTGCTCGAGCACAGCCGGATTTTCCGCTTTGAAAACGGCGGAAATCCACAGCTGTATCTGGGCAGCGCCGACTGGATGCCCCGCAATCTGGACCGCCGTGTGGAGCTGGCCTTTCCCGTGGAGGATGAGACAATACGGGGCCGGGTGGAGGAGGTCATAGACCTGCTGCTGCAGGATACGGTCAATACCCGGGAAATGCGGGAGGACGGCAGCTACGAGCTGCTGGACCGGCGAGGGAAGGCCGCGCTCAACAGCCAGACTGAGCTGGCCGCCCGCGCCAGGACGGCGCTGAAAAAGCGGGAACAGCAGATTGCCGAGGAAAACAATGGGTAAAAATTGTAAAATACAAGACGTTTCAAATATGGGAAAGCGGGGCGCATAAACATGTTGCGAGTGGGAATATTAACCAGCGGCGGCGACTGCCAGGGGCTGAACGCGGCCATCCGGGGCGTTGCAAAGGCTCTGTACGAAGCCTTTGACGAGGTGGAGATTTATGGGATTCTGGACGGTTATCGGGGGCTTATCGAGGGCCGATCCCGTCTGATGATGCCGGAGAATTTTTCCGGTATACTGACGGCGGGCGGCACGGTGCTGGGGACCTCCCGGCAGCCCTTCAAGCTGATGCGGGTCGTGGGCGAGGACGG
Organism: uncultured Eubacteriales bacterium; assembly: GCA_934630995.1. GTDB lineage: Bacteria > Bacillota > Clostridia > Oscillospirales > Acutalibacteraceae > CAKTXU01. The sequence continues at coordinate 90 of CAKTXU010000554.1, read as the reverse complement.
GGTGGATAAGGTCGCCGCCATGAAGAAGACGGTGGCCAAGCTGAAGCTCGACTGTTTGGTCATCATGGGTGGGAACGGTACGCATAAAAC
>CAKTXU010000553.1 GCA_934630995.1 uncultured Eubacteriales bacterium | reverse complement strand
TTTCCAGCCGCCATTCCCGATTATAGGGGAATTCATAGGCCAGCAGCTCCCGGAAGGGGACCCGGCCGTCGACGGCAATCTGCCGGTAGACGGAAAGCCCCTCGGTATAGTTCTGCAGGGCGCGCAGGGACAGCTTATACAGGCCGGGCTTATCCACGTAGAATTCCCACACGATCGTCTGGTTGGCGGATTTCCATGACGACGATCCCATGACGTTGTAGGCGATGGTCCGGATGCTGAGGGGGGAGCATTTCGGGTCCGCGTCGCTTTCCCGGCGGAGGGAGGCGCTGTTTTTTTCCACCGCCTCCGTTTCCGCCTCGAACCGCAGGATGTCCGCCCCCTCCGGCCCGCCGTAGCCCGCCGCCGCATAGCCCTCGGCCACCGCCTCATAAGAAGGCGGCTCCTCACAGGGGATGAGACGCACCGCCGTCAGGAACAGCTCCCCGTTGAGCAGGGCAAGCTCCACACCGGCTTCGCCCGCCTCAAAATAGAAGCGCAGGGGCTGAACGTACATCCCCTGATTGTCGCACAGCGCCTGACGATATTCCCGGCGGATGGGGATCTGCCGCGGTCGGAGCTGATCCCCCAGCCGGTTGACCAGCGGCTCCTTCCGCTCGTCGCGGAAGCCGCCGGTAAAATGCAGCTCGCCGCATTCGGAAAAGGGCGTCCTCCCGTCGATCTTCAAGGCGCAGGAGGCGGCGTCGTTGGCCTCGTTCAGATAATACAGGACCTCGATTTGGTATAGGCCCGCCCGCTCCACGTCGAAGCGCCAGGTCTGCCGCTCCCCGTCCGCCCAGCCGTATACCTCCGGCCGCCGCCCCTCGTCGTCGGCGTAGGGCAGGGTGAGCCTCTCCGCCGGTGTCCCGGACGCTTCGCAGACGACCCCGGCGTCGGTCCAGCCGTTTTCCGCGTAGGTGGCCAGACGGTGCGCGTAGGTGTCCTCCAAGCCGGTGTAGTCAAAGCTCACCACGTCCTGGGGATCCCGCTGGTATTTGTCCTTCAGGGGAGGGTATTCCTCCGCCAGGGACCGGGCGGGAGGCAGAGAAGCGCCGCAGATAACCGCCGCCAACGCCACGATGGCGGCCCGCCGCAATGACATTTGCATGGCAATCTCCCTTTAATATTTTTATAATTGATTTATTTTTCATAATAAGTATATAACAATCCAGATTTTATATCAATCAAATCCATATTTAATATAAAATCTATTGTTTGCCCATTGGGAGGGAATGAGGCGCACGGGGGAATAAGGCAGGGCCGACCGAAGGAAAAGCGGGGGAAAAGGAATGTAGAATATGCTACAATGAGAATGCGCGAGGCGCGGAAGAAGAAGCCAAGAGGAGGAGAGAAGGCTGAAGGACGTGAAGTTGGTGAAGCGTGCGGCGTTCGGGGCCATGACGGTGGATTATAACGGAGACGGGCGCGGGAACTTCTACATGAGCCGGGAGCAGAAAGGCCGGGCGCTGGGGTACAAAAATCCGCAAAAGGCTGCCGACAACCGGGCGGCTGTGGCCGATTGGCCGGATTACACGGATACGTCCCGGTATGATAAGACGGGGTGGGAGGAATAAGGATGGATGGGGACTACTATCAAACCGTCAGCCCCTCGGTATTCTGCCAACCGAAAGCGATGAAGTATTGCCATCTCTCATGC
>CAKTXU010000552.1 GCA_934630995.1 uncultured Eubacteriales bacterium | reverse complement strand
GGACAGCGTAAGGCTGAAAGGCTAAAGGGCCGCCGGTTAAGTCCGGCGGCCCTTTAGCCTTTCAGCGGCTTTATTCGTCCGGATACAGGGAAGAATAAAGCCCGACCTGTACGCTGGATAGGAGATATTGCAGAAGCTCGTCCGATGAGGCGTAATCGGTCCAGCCGCCGGTTTGCGGCAGAGCGGTACGCACGGAAAAGGCCACCGTCCCCTCCGAAACGGCCAGGGTTCCCTGATGCAGCCGGGCTGTTTCACGGGCCACGGCCATGGCGCCCTCCTCAGGAACAAAACGGTCGCCGGTAATCGATACGGTCAGGGAATGGGGACCGGCATACAGGGAAGCCGTCACCGCGCCACAGGGGTTGGAAAGACAGACGCTGCGGATGAGTCCCGTCACCGCCAGCTGTATCAGCCGCGGCTCAAAGGCGGTCAACAGCGGCCGCTCCAGGTCGGGATCGATATGCACGGACAGCGTGTAACCGGCGCCGACGGCTACGGTGCGGCAGGCTTCCAGCAGAGCGGCGAGGGTACCGCTCAAATCGCCGCCGGCCAAGGGGCGGCTGATGCCCGCCGAGGCGATAACCGACGCGTTTTCCAGTCGGAGAAGCTGGCGCAGGGCGCGGCGGGTATCCGCCCGCTCGCCCTCCGATTGCTCCGCCAGGGAGGGAACCGACAGGAAATAGGCCGCCAGCTCCTCCCGCAGCTCACCCTCTCGGGAAAGAATATCCATATCAGGCTGTTGCGTGTGTATCATAAAGGAAAACTCCCGTTAATTCACAAATTTACGTGTTTAGTATACCCGATTTCCCGACGGTAATCTAGTAGTTTTTGGCACTGCCGGAAAAATCGTTTTTTGTCGCTTGGAGGGGAAAAATGGCGGGGCGGCCCCAAACTCGTGAACAGCCGGTAAATTGTGTCCTCTCCGGCTTGAATAAACACAAAAAAGGGGATACAATAAACAGGAAAATGAATAGGAGGTTGAATAAGTATATGGCGATACGAGTGGGCATCAATGGGTTCGGCCGCATCGGGCGGCTGGTTTTCCGTGCCGCCGTCGCGCAGCCGGATAAATTTGAGGTCGTGGGCATCAACGATCCCTTTATCGATCTCGACTATATGGTCTATATGGTCAAATACGATACCATCCACGGCCGGTTTGATGGTGAAATACGCGCCGAAAACGGCAGTCTGCTGGTGAATGGCCGCGCTATCCGTGTCTTTGCCGAAAAAAATCCGGCCGATATCCGCTGGGGCGATTGCGGGGCTGTCTATGTCGTAGAGTCCACTGGCGTCTTTTGCACGACGGAGAAGGCCTCCGCCCACCTGGAAGCAGGCGCCAAAAAAGTGGTGATTTCGGCGCCTGCCAAGGATAAGGATACCCCGACCTTTGTCTGCGGCGTCAACCTGGATAAATATACCAAGGATATGCGGGTAGTCTCCAACGCCTCCTGCACCACCAACTGTCTGGCGCCGCTGGCCAAGGTGATCAACGACAAGTTCGGTATCGTGGAGGGCTTGATGACCACCGTCCATTCCACCACGGCCACCCAGAAGACGGTGGACGGTCCCTCGGCCAAGGATTGGCGGGGAGGCCGCGCCGCCTCTGGAAACATTATACCCTCCTCCACCGGTGCGGCCAAAGCCTGCGCTCTGGGCAGCCCGGAGC
>CAKTXU010000551.1 GCA_934630995.1 uncultured Eubacteriales bacterium | reverse complement strand
GGTCCCGCAGGATATACGTCCCCGGCGGAATCAGCAGGGTGGCGGCGGGATGCTCCCGCAGATAGTCGGCCGCGGCCCGCAGCTTATCCAGCGCCCGGCTTCCCTCAAAATCTGTCAAATTAACCGTCCGCATCAAGCAGCGCCTCCTTCCGTCTCGTCACACCGTCCGGCAGTTCTTCTCCCAGGCCCTCGTACTGATTTCCCGCATAGTGTACGGCGCCGGTTCTGTCCCATTCCACCTGCTGCCCCCGATAGAGGAAGGTGTTCCCCTCGAACCGATAGGTCCCTTCTCCGGGCGTCTCATGCAGGGTGGTGAAGAGCCGGGCATCCTCCGCCTCCTCCGGCTTTTCCCGGCGGCGGGCCGGTCCCCGCACCACCGTGTTCCCGCGGAAGGTCATCCGATACCCCTGGTAGAACAGCTGGTGGTAAAAAAAGTGCTCGGAATTGAAGCTAAGGTTGTTTTCCACCCGGATGTCCGCCTCCCCGCCCTCGGAGAGATCAAACATGGAGAAGGAGCCCGCGGCACAGTTCACCGCCACGTTGTCCCGGAGCTGAAAGACACCCCGGCAACCGGAATCCACGTCGTACCCCGTTCCGTCCCAGTACAGGGGGCGTCCGGTCAGGCGGGAGCAGAGCACCATCCGCCCGTGCTTGGTGTCCGCGATATTGCGGCGGCACACCCCGCCGCGGCAGACCTGAAAGGCCACGCCGTTGGACAGATTGTGGAAATAGTTTTCCTCCACCAGCGGCTCCTCCGCCGAGACGATATACGTCCCGGCCGGGGAATGCTCCGCCCCCTCGTCACAGGTGATCCGGTTCCCCCGGAGTACCGCCCGGCGGTGGCTGTCGTAGTATTTCCACGCGCTGCTGCCCAGGGAGAGGCAGGTGCCGCTGCAATTGTGCACCCGGCAGTTTTCAATGCGCACATCCTCGGTGCGTGCCCGCCAGCGGCCGTCGGGGGAATCGGTGCAGCCGACGCCGATGGCGCAGCCTCCCGATGAACCCCGATACCGGTCGTCGGTGACGGCCCAGCGGTAGCAGTTCCCCTCATCCCCGTTGGAGCCCTCTATATCCCGTGCCTCCACGTCCTCCACGACAATCCCGCGGATGGTGACGCAGCCGATCCCCTCCGTCCAATGGGCGCCGATGCTCAAGCCGCTGCGCCTCGGGAACCGGCAGGAGCCGTCCTCCAGCACCACGGGATCCTCCGCCCGCCCCGAGCCGTCGGGATTGCGGTTGGACAGGGCGATACGGCGGATTTCCCAATAGCTCTGGTTACAAAGGGTCAGGGCCGCGGTGCCGTTTTCCTCGTCGTCCGCCCGGCCCCGCCGGTCGATGAGGGGCCGGGGCCCTTCCCCATAGGCGTCGATGAAAAACGGGGCTTCCGGCGTGCCGGAGCCGCGCGGGGACAGGGTTCCCCCCTCCCAGACACAGCCCCGCCGCAAAAGCAGCCGATCCCCCGGCGCAAAGAGGTGTCCGCCTGCCCGGGCCAGGCTTCTCCAGGCCGTCCGCGGCGATAGACCGTCGGCGTTGTCACAGCCCTCCCGGCTGTCCAGAAAATATTCGCTCATGGGCGCTCCCTCCCCGGTTCAATGCCGGCCGGCCCGGACCACCGCCGGATCCGCGCCTAAAACGATGCTTCCTTCCCGAATACAGGCCGATCCCTC
>CAKTXU010000550.1 GCA_934630995.1 uncultured Eubacteriales bacterium | reverse complement strand
CGGGATCACAGCGCACGAAGCAGTGTTCGGAGATGGCGGGAATGTTGGAGCGAAGGGGTAGGATTTTGGCGCCCGCAGGCATGATATGATCGGTGGTGATATTGTCCCCGACCTTGAGCAGCACCTTGGCCTCCACCGTTTTCGCCAGAGGAGCGGTCTTCGGGAAGGGCTTGATATTGGGGCCGCGGAGGATTTCCACCTGTTCCATCTCTTCGGCGGGAGCGGGCGGGACGATCATATTGTCGTTGATGGAGAAGACCTCCGGTATCCGGATAACCGGAGGCTCGCCCAGCGTGCGGGGATCGGTAAAAACACCCGTCAGAGCGGAAGCGGCGGCGGTTTCGGGGCTTACCAGATACACCTGGGCGTCCGCGGTGCCGGAGCGTCCCTCAAAGTTCCGGTTGAAGGTGCGCAGGGAAATGCCGCCCGAATTGGGGGACTGGCCCATACCGATGCAGGGCCCGCAGGCACATTCCAGAATACGGGCTCCTGCGGCGATGAGGTCAGCCAGGGCGCCGTTTTCCGCCAGCATGTTGTACACCTGCTTGGAGCCTGGAGCGATGGACAGGCTCACGTCGGGATGGACCGTCCTTCCCTTGAGGATAGCGGCCACCTTGAGCATATCCATCAGGGAGGAGTTGGTGCAGGACCCTATGCAGCATTGATCCACCCGGATTTCTCCAATATCCTCCACCGCCCGTACGTTGTCGGGGGAGTGGGGGCAGGCTGCCAGGGGACGCAGGGCGGTCAGATCGATGTCCACCACCTCATCGTACACGGCGTCCTCGTCCGCGGCCAGAGGCGTCCAATCCTTCTCCCGGCCCTGGGCCTTCATAAAGGCACGGGTCACCTCATCGGAGGGGAAGACGGAGGTGGAGGCGCCCAGCTCCGCGCCCATATTGGTGATAGTGGCGCGCTCAGGCACCGACAGGGTGGCCGCGCCCTCGCCGCCGTATTCGATGATTTTGCCCACGCCGCCTTTGACAGACAGGCGGCGGAGTACTTCGAGAATGATGTCTTTGGCCGCGACCCAGGGCTGCAGCCGGCCGGTCAGATTGACCCGCACAATTTTGGGCATGGAGATGTAGTAGGTGCCGCCTCCCATGGCCACTGCCACGTCGAGGCCGCCCGCGCCGAAGGCCAGCATGCCGATGCCGCCGCCGGTAGGGGTGTGGCTGTCCGAGCCGATGAGGGTCTTGCCGGGGATGCCGAACCGCTCCAGATGGACCTGATGGCAAATACCGTTGCCCGGCCGGGAGAAATACAGCCCGTGCTTTTTGCACACCGACTGGATATAGCGGTGATCGTCGGCGTTTTCAAAACCGGTCTGCAGGGTGTTGTGATCGATATAGGCGACCGAACGCTCGGTTTTCACGCGGGGGACGCCCATGGCCTCGAATTCCAGATAAGCCATGGTTCCCGTCGCGTCCTGCGTCAGCGTCTGGTCGATTTTCAGTCCGATCTCGCTGCCGGGCTTGCTCATGTCGCCGGACACGAGATGCGCTTTGATGAGTTTTTGCGCCAGAGTGTATCCCATGGATGCATCGTCCTTTCGCGGTGAAGTACCTTATCCCTCTATTATGAATGATTGTAGGAAAGTTGTCAATTTAATTTGCTGGAAATCCTTATAACAATTCCTTCGGGCAGACATATCGCGCCTTTCCTCGGCTGTGCC
>CAKTXU010000549.1 GCA_934630995.1 uncultured Eubacteriales bacterium | reverse complement strand
GGATACCGCCCCTCTCTCCCAGCATGGATTCGCTGCGGGCGTCCCGGGCGGCGGTCCGCAGGGCCGCCAGCACCGGCGCGTCGTACGCGCCGTCCTCCCGGTAAACCACCGCCAGTTCGGTGCGCACCCCGCCCAGCCGCAGGGAGCGGTGAAGCCGCATATACGGCTCCGCCCGGGAAGCGTCGGCGGCGTTGTGCACCTCGATGAGGAGGATGGGATAATCTCCGGAAATGCCCAAAGCCCAAAGAGCCTCTCTCCCCCGCCTATTGTCCCTGGCCGCGGCGCCCCATTCGCGGGACATGCGGGGCGGATAGAACAAATCGGGCAGCACCTGCATGGCCAGCTCCGCCTCCACGCCGCCGAAGGGGACGGGGGCTGCCTGGGCCGCGGTCAGCGTCCCCTCCCGCCGCAGAGCGATGAGCCGGGATGCCGCCTCGGTTTCTGTGGGGGCCGCGGTTAGCGCCAGGGTCAGCTCCCGCTGGGCCCGGGCGGGCAGCTCCAGCCGCACCTTCAGGGCCACCGCCCCGTCGGGCACCCCGTCCCCCTCGTCGGAAAAGGGGCGGGACACACCCGCCGGCAGGGAGGAAATTCCCTCCGGCCGTGTCAGCAGCGCCTCCCGGGAGGCCTCATAGGCGAATTCCTCCCCTCCCAGAAAGCCCACAGCCAGACAGACCGGGGCCTCGTCCTCCCGCAGGCGGCGGGTGACCAGCAGCATCCGGGTGGCCATATCCCGCCGCACCGACAGGAAATGCCGGGAAAAGGCGGGATGGGCCTCGGCGTCCTCCTTCCGGGCCAGACAGGGCTCGAAATAGAACACCACCTCGGCCGTCAGCCGGTGACTTCCCTTGTTTTTGAGGATCAGCTGCCGTTCCTCGGCGGGCAGCCGGGGATGCACCAGAGCCCGCAGCCCGGCCTCCAGGGTCCCCATGTCGGCATAAACAGCGGCGTAGCCCGGGCCGAACTCTGCCCTCCTGGGCACATCGTCCTCCCGGTAATCGGGGGCGCTGGTGACGGAGACGGCGCCCTCCCCGATGTCCACCAAGGTGAAAATCCCCTGGGGACGGCGGAGCAAATCCCCGCTGCGCATGTGCACGTCCAGTCCCCGGCAGCAGGAGATTCCCGCCCCGGCATCGGTGACGGCCAGCATCCATTCCCCGCCGGAAAGCAGCTGCATCCGGGGGGCGCGGGGGTTGACGGTCTGGATTTCCTCGGTCTCCCGGGGGGCGCGGCCGGGCAGGACGGGCACCTCCCGCTCCAGCGCCACATCGATGACCGCGCCGCTCACCGGGGCCTTTTCCGCCAGCAGCTCGGCGGCCCGGGCCATGTCCGGATCCCGCAGGAAACGGCGGACAAACACGTCGTCGAACACCGCGTTGGCGCAGGAAAGCAGGCTCATCCCCACATGATGGGCCATATAGCTGCGCACGATGGAATAGCCGCCCCGGGCAGCCCGGCCCCGGGTAAAGTCCGCGGCTTCATAAAAGCCGCAGCGACCGGTCAGGCCCAGCTTTTCCAGCCGGGCCAGGTTGTGCAGCGACGCCTCCGGATCGGTGGTGAGGGTCAGGAAGGTGGCGTAGGGGGCGATGACCATGTCGGCCGCCAAGCCCCGCTTGAGCCCCAGCTTGGGCACGCCGTGGGCCTTGTATTGGTAGTTGAGATTGCCGTCGAAAGCGTAAAA
>CAKTXU010000548.1 GCA_934630995.1 uncultured Eubacteriales bacterium | reverse complement strand
CGCCGCCTCCGGCTCGTCCACCGGCGTGCGCTCCAGGGTGAAAGGCGGGGCGGGCTTCAAAGCCCGATCGGCCACCGTCAGTACCTGCTCCGGGGTGACGTTGCCCGCCACCGCCAGCACCATGTTGCGCAGGTTATAGAATTGACGGTAGCAGCCGTACAGCAGTTCGGGGGTGATGTCCGCGATGGATTCCACCGTGCCCGCGATATCGATATTCACCGGATGGCGGTGATACAGGGCTTTGAGGAGGTTGAACAGCACGCGGCGAGAGGGGGAATCCTCGCACATGCGGATTTCCTGCCCGATGATCCCTTGCTCCTTTTTCACCGTCTCCTCGGTGAAATAGGGGGACTGGACGAAATCCAGGAGGATTTTCAGAGATTCCTCCAGCCGGCCGGTACAAGAAAACAGATAGGCCGTCCGGTCGAAGCTGGTGTAGGCATTGGCCGACGCCCCGGTTTTCGCGTATCGCTCAAAGGCGTCGCAGTCCTCGTTTTCAAAAAGCTTGTGCTCAAGGTAATGGGCGATGCCAGCGGGCACCTCGGTCTTGACACCGTCCTGCTCGAAGGCTGTGTCGATGGAGCCGTAGCGGGTGGCGAACACCGCATAACCGGACTGATAGCCCGGCTTGGGCCAGACGAAGATGGGCAGGCCGGAGGGATGGTCGATACGCACGCACCGCTCCCCGGTTCTCTCGTCCACATAGTCCCTCATCGCGGGCTTATCCATCGGCGTTCCCCCCTTTCTCCTCCGCGGCCAGCATATACCGGGCGGCGTACCGCACCGTTGCGGCGGCGGCCTGCACCCGCTCCCGGGTCACCGCCCCCACGGCGGCGGCGGCCTGCTCGGGGCTGGTCAGCTCTTCCAGTCCCGCCTGTCCCAGATACCAGGAGGAGAGGCTGGACTGCAAGTCCCCCACCCCGCGGAACTGATTGACCACGCTTAGACGGGCCGATTCCAGCTCCTCGTCGGTGAAGCGGCCCTCCCGTAGGGCGTCGAGCTGGCGGAGAATTTCCGCCTCGGCCTGCTCCGCTTTGGCCTCCTCCACCCCGCTGTCCACCAGCAGCACACCTTTGTGGCGGTCGAAGGAGGACTGACAGTAATAGCAAAGGCTCAGCTTCTCCCGGACATGGCGGAACAGGAGAGAATGGGGCGTGCCGCCCCACAAGGCGTTCATCAGCCGCAGGGCCGCCACCTCCCCGTCCGGCTCAGCGATGGTGGTGCGGAATCCCATCACCAGCTTGGACTGGTTGACCGGCATCCGCTCGGTCTGTGCTTTCAGCGGCGCGGTGTCGAAAACGGTATTCACCGTATAGGGGGCCGGCTGCCGCTGTCCCCGTCCGGCGAAGCCGCGGCGGAAAGCCTCCGCCACCCCGGCAGCGCTGCCGCAGCCCTGCACGCAGAGTTGTACCCGGGCGTCGGTCAGGGCCTTTTTCCACGCGGCCGCGGCCTCCTCCGGTGTGAGGGCGTCCACCCGTTCCAGCGTCCCGTAATAGTCCACCGCGTAGGGTTCGCCGCCGCACAGGAGCTTTTCCGCCTGCCGCCGGGCATACCAGCGCTTTTCGTTGATTTCGGATTCGATGAGTTCGCGCAGGCACCGCTTCTCCTGCTCCACATCCTCCAGACGGAACGATCCGTTTAGCAGCGCGGGTTCAAACAGCATGGAGCAGAGCAGGGC
>CAKTXU010000547.1 GCA_934630995.1 uncultured Eubacteriales bacterium | reverse complement strand
GCGCTGGACAAGGTGGCGGCCGGAGACGCGCTCAATCGCCTGTCCGCCCTCATCCTCATCGATTTCTATACGGAAAAGGGCGCGCTGCAGACCTATGACTCCTACAACCAGTCGGTGGCCCTGGGAAATTTCACCACCGAGACCCTGCCGGACGGCGTATCCATCCGCTACCGGATCGGTAAGCAGAAAACCGTCACCAGCGCCGATGTACCCAACATCATCTTTGCCGGCCGCTTCGAGGAATTTCTATCCCGGCTGGATGAGACCAAGGCTGCCGACACCAAAAGCCGCTACCGGCTGTACAGCCTCTCCTCCGCCCGGAACGAAGCGGCCCGGAAAAAGCTGCTGGAGGAATATCCCACCGTGGAGCAGGGGGATATCTACGTTCTGCGGAACAAGGAGGATTCCCTGCTGTACATGATCCGGGACAACCTGGCCGAGGCGGGGTACACCGCCGACGATCTGGCCAGGGACAACGCCGATCACGGCATCGAAACCGCCGTTCAGGAGGAAGCGGTTTTCGGCGTCACCCTCCGGCTGCGGCTGCGGGATGGCCGCTTTGTCGCGGAGGTGGACGGCGGCAGCTTTGAAAGCCCTCAAAAGACCCCCATCAACGCCCTTCACATCCTGCCCTATTTTGGCGCGGCCAACCTGGCCTCCCGGGGCTATATGCTGGTACCCGACGGGTCGGGAGGCCTGGTGTATCTCAACAGCTTTTCCTCCCTCAACGAAACGCTGCGGCTGCCCCTTTACGGTCTGGACGAGGCGCTGCGGCAGACCGAGTCCGCCGGAACGACCATGCCCATCTGCTTGCCGGTCTACGGCATGAAAAACGGGGACGCCGGTTTTCTGGCGGTCATCGAACAGGGGGACGGCGTGGGAACGGTCAACTGCGCCATACCCGGTCTGCAGAACTCGTATAACTGCGTGTGGAGCTCCTTTACCCTCAATCCCCGGGATTCCTTCAGCTCGGTGGGCAATGGGCTGGTGACCACCCTGTATCCCGACCGGCTGTACGCGGGGGATCTGGCCGTATCCTATACCTTCCTCGGCGGGGAAGAGGCCGGCTACAGCGGCATGGCACGGGCCTATCGCGCCTATCTCCAGAAAACGGGCGGACTGACGGATACACGCCTGTCCGGCTCGTCCCTGCCCTTCCTGCTGGAAACGGTGGGACTGGTGGACAAGGAGGCTTCCTTTCTGGGCCTCATCAAATACGATAAAAAGGTTGCCCTGACCACTTTTGATCAGACGGAGGAAATCGTCTCCCGGCTGCGGGAGGCCGGGGTAGAGTCCATCCTCCTGCGCCTGTCCGGCTGGATGAACGGGGGGATGAGCCAGACCTCCGCCGCTAAGGTCACGCCGGAAAAGGCCCTGGGCGGCCGGAAGGGGCTCGCCGCCCTGCTGGCCGCCATGGAGGAGCTGGAAATCCCCGTCTACGGCAGCGCCGGTCTGCAATCCATTTATAAGCCGGGGCTTTTCTATGATAAAAAGGGGAACGCCGTGAGGATGCTGGGCAATGTCTACGCCCACCGGGCGATTTTCGACATTGCCAGCGGTCAGGCCCAAAAGACCGGCTCCACCCCCTATCTCCTCACCCCCTCCCGTCTGCCGGGCCTGGCGGAAAAGGCGGGGACGGCTCTGGAGTCGCTGGGTTTCACCGGAGCGGCCTCCACCGACTTGGGA
>CAKTXU010000546.1 GCA_934630995.1 uncultured Eubacteriales bacterium | reverse complement strand
GTATATACTCCCGCCTTAGCCCTTGAGGGCCAGTACCTCGTCCAGGGTGGGGATAGAGACGGACGCGCCCTTGCGTGACACCGCCAGGGAGGAGGCCCGGGAGGCCGTATCCATAGCCTCGGCAGGCGGGCAGCCCCGCAGGATCCCGCTGAGGAAAAAGCCGGTGAAGGTATCCCCGGCCGCGGTGGTATCTACCGCCTTGACCGGATAAATGGGGGTCTCGCAGCGGGTTTCCCCGTCGTCATAAAGTGCCCCCCTCTTCCCCAATGTGAGCACAATGCGGCTTCCGGGGATCCGCGCGCGGAAAACGTCCAGGATTTGCTGCGGCTCCTCCTTTCCCGTCAGCTCCGCCCCTTCGATCTCGTTGCAGAGAATATAGGTGATTTTGGATAAATCCAGACGGCGCACCGTCTCCCCGATAGGCGAGGGATTGAGGGCGATGACCATTCCCTTTCGGTAGGCCTTTTCCACGATTTCCTCCAGGCGGTTTATCTCATTCTGAAGCAGCAGCATGTCTCCCGGCGCAAAATAGGCCAGCGTCTCGTCCACCAGCTCGCCCGAGATCTCCTGATTGGCCCCGCCGTACAGCAAAATGCAGTTCTGCCCGGAAACGTCCACCTGAATGACGGCGTGGCCGGTGGGGGTGCCGATCCGCCGGACAAAACGGGTATCCACGCCGCTGTCCTCCAACGCTTTTTGCAGAGGCTCCCCCTCCGGGCCGATACAGCCCGCGTGGTAGACCGGCGCGCCTGCCCGGGCCAGGGCAATGGACTGGTTGAGCCCCTTGCCGCCGCAGAAAGTCTCCCGTTTGGAGGCGGCTTCCGTTTCGCCCGGGCGTACCATATGATCCACCGCGTATACATAATCCAGGTTGAGTGAGCCGAAATTCAGGATTTTACTCATAGACAATTTCGTCCTTTCCGGCGATATCGGACCCACCGTCCGATCCGCTTGATTCATCACGCCTTATCATACCACAGACAGGAGCACTTTTCCAGAAAAACCTGCGCGGCGGAGCCTGGTCCAGCATTTCCCTGTATACAGCAACTTGAAAAATGTTTATAATTTCCGAAGATAGTTTTCTAGGGGAATCGTGCACATATGCTAAACTGGGAGCAGGGTAATGATAAAGAATGGAGGAAAGAGTATGTCCAAACAAAAGACTTTCCACCGGAGAGCGGCGGGGCTCCTGCTCACGGCATCTCTGCTGTGCACGATGCTGACCATGGGCGCAGGCGGTTTCCTCGCCTCCGCGGCCGGCACCACCGTCGTTTCTCCCGACCCGCCGGCATCGGCTACCTGTGATCCGGCCGATAACCTCATCGCCAATCCGGATTTGGAGGACGCCAATACGGGTTCCTTCTGGGGCGGCTTTTACGGTTTTGGGTGGGGAGACGTCTGGCCGGCCGTCATCGAGGGCGAGGCCCACAGCGGCGTCAAAAGCCTGCGCATCAAGAGCGCGTCCGGTTGGGAGCCAAGCGGCGACGCCGGGGCGCTGACCCTGACGCAGGACACGGAGTACATCTTTTCCATCTGGTATAAGGTGGTCGATCCCAGCAAGGACGCTGATTTTGTCGGCTCCTTCCTGTTTGGGGCGGAGAAAACAAAACTGGGCGGCGACTTCAACCTGAACGCCGACGGGAACTGGCACCAGCTGGCCATCGCCTTTGACAGCGGCGACGCGGAAAC
>CAKTXU010000545.1 GCA_934630995.1 uncultured Eubacteriales bacterium | reverse complement strand
GATGAATTCCTGTGCCACCCGAACCGCCGGGTCGAACGCGATTTCCACCCGGGAGCCCGCCGGGAGCCTGCCGACGGCGGCGTACCCGCCGATCAATGTCCAGGGTGTCTCCCGGCCGTCGGTCAAAACCCGGAAGCTCCCCTCCCGAATGTTCGCGGGAATCCGGATGCGCAGGTTGCCTTCCTCCCGGAGAGTCAGGGCCGCCCGGCCCTCCCGGGGCAGGCGGCTCTCCACCGTCCCGTAGGGGGTATCCCAGGAGAAGAACAGATTCCACCGCAGCCCATCCCTATCGCCGGTAACGATATGGCGCGTCACCCGGCAAATGCCCTGCACCGCCCCCTGGGTGATGTCGATGGTGTTGACCGCCGAATGAGGCGTCTGCAGGTGGGCGGTGGGGGTGGGGAAGCCGAAGCCGCCAATAGCGATATCATGCAGCTCCCGCTCGAAATCCCCGCGGGGATTCTCCACCACCCGCATATACCCGTCGGTGGAGAGGACCTGGGAGGGCAGCATTCCTCCCCGCATGAAGGCCTCCGCCCGGGCATACCAAATATCCGGCTCCCTGTGGGCGGCCATCATAAGCTGGAACTGGAGGATATCCCCGATCTGATTGACCTCTCCCTGGTCGGTTTCCAGCCAGAGCTGTTCCTTAATCCAGCCGTAGGACGCCATATTTTCCGCAAGACCGTTGCGGTAGACCCGCTCAAGCCGCTCCAGCATCCCCTCGTCGCCGGTGAACAGCGCGTATTCCAGCAGGCCGCTGAGGGTTGAGGTATGGGAGTGAACATGGTTTCCACCCCTGTCGGTGAAACGTCCGTCCTCCGTATAACAAACCCGCATGGCGCCTCCGGCGTAGCAATCCGCCAGACGCAGGGCCAGTGTGCTGCCGGTCAGCCGGTAGTACCACAGGAGGGGGCCGATCAGCCGCCCGGAGGCCAGCGGAATGGGGTGGTGGGGGTTGCGGTATTTTTCCCCCTTGCCCAGCCCGATCGCCAGCTGCCGGGACATGACTCCCTCCTCCCAGTCCGTTATCCGCGCCAGGGACGACAGCATCCCCTCCGCCACCTTCCGGGCCCGACCCGAACCGCGCAGCCGGATGAGCCAGTACAGCCCCTCCAGGCATTCCCGCAGGTTGTGGAACTCCACAATCGGCATTCCATTCTCATAATAGACCGGCAGATAATCCTCCAGATCACAGCAGCCGAAGAGATACCGGATATAAGTCTCCTCCGCCTCGGCGTCCGCCCGCTCCCCCAGCAGGTTCTCAATCTGAAACAGACAGTCCAGCGCCCGCCCCGTCACATGAGGGATACCGATGTGCACCGCATGGTGGCGGCGGGGGCGGCCGTCGGCGTCGAGTCCGATGCCGAAAAAGGGCTCTCCGTCCCGGTCCCCGTCCAGCATCCGGCAGACATAGCGGCGGGCCAGCCGCAGCCGCTCGGCCAGACGATCCTCGTACCATTTGATTTCACAGTTCATGGCAAACCACCCGTTCCCTTCTCTCACCGGAGACGGTCTTCTCCAGCTCCGGTATTGCCAGCGGCCATCCCTCGTACAGAGGATAGATGCCGCGCACGGGCGTCACCGCCGTGACCTGTTCGCCGTGCCGGTACACCTCATAGACGGTTTCCTCCGGCGTCCCCGGATAATAGGTTTCGCTGTAGTGGAAGTCGCGGGGCACGAAGGTCATCTGAAC
>CAKTXU010000544.1 GCA_934630995.1 uncultured Eubacteriales bacterium | reverse complement strand
CCAGGAAGCGGTCGTCCCCGTCCCGGATATACCGGGCCAAAGCCTCCAGCGCTCCCCGCGTGCGTTCCCGGCCGGTGTATACCCCCATCGTGGGGCTGTATTCCCGGGGCCGGACGGCCAAGACGAAGGCGTTCTCCGTCAAGCGGTTGAGCCGGCCGATCTCCCGGCGCATGGCGGCGATATCGGTATCGTCCTGCGGCATTTCGGGATAGGCCGCCTGCCGTAGATCCGCCAGCAGGCAGATCTGCACCGCCCCGCGGCCGTTGGTATTGTACAGCCGGGCCAGCTTCAGAGCCGTGGCCGCCGCCTTATCCGCCGGGGGCAGCAGAGTGGAGACGGTGACGACCGTCCGGCCCTCCTCCGGCACCACACCGTCGAATTCCAGACGGGGCAGCCGCCGGGGCGGTACACCCTTGAGAAACAGATGCTCCGCCAGGGGACGAAGCAGCTCCCATAAAGGCAGATAAAGCAGCGGGATGAACCAGGGGTTGCCGGCATAAACCGCCAGCGCTACAGCCGCCAAAAGAGGCAGAAGCGCCATGCAGACCAAGCCCCATCGTCCTCTGGTGCGGGTCTTCTCCAACGGGCGCAGATAGGTTCCCACATGCCGTTCCCGGAGCGTTTTCCCCTGGGAAACTCCCGCCTTTTCCACGGCGTCGGCGGCCACGGCGGCCTCGCTCACCCCCTCACGGGCGGCGGCAGCGGCCACCCGGCGGCGGTAATCCTCCCGGGATTTCTCATCCATATGGGGATAAACCCCCGCCGGATCATCCGACAGAATCCGCTCGACGATGCTGTGCTTTTCTGTGAGATCGGCGAAGTCCAGCTCCGCCGTCTCCCGCAGGCCGGTCACTGCCCGGCCGATGAGCCGTTCGGCGGTTCCCTCATCGGTTTCCCGGCAGGCGTCCGCCGCCGTCAGCAGCAGGGCGGCTTTCAGGCACAAGGGGAGCTGCGCCAGCTCATAAACGGTCAGGGGCCGGGCCTTGCCCGCCGCTTCCACCAGCAGTTCCAGCTCGCCGGCGTCGGGGACATCCCGCTCCTCCAGCAGACGGCGGAAAAGGCGGAACATGGCAGGACGCCGCTCGATGGCGGGCTGGGCCTCGGCCGTACGCAAATCCGCCAGCAGAGCCGTTCCCTCCCGCATCAGCAGGTGGTAGTTGTCCCCCAGCCATTCGTCGAAGGTGGTCTTGCCCCGGCGCACCGCCCGTTCATAGGCCGCCCGCAGCGCCTTCATACCCCGGCGGATTTCCTTGCGCAGCGGCCGCAGGCTGTCCGCCCTGAAGCTTTCCGCAATGAATTCACGGGCCAGAGCTTTATAAAAATGCTCCTCCACAGCCGGAGTGTCAATCTTGTCGGTCTTATCGGCCTGCTTTGTATTATCCGGTAAGCTGTTCATGCCGTCCATGCCCGGTAACCACCTGTCTGTCAATCTGGAATTTCTTCGGAACTCCGGGTTATTTTCCCCAGAGCTGGCAAAAAAATACTGACGGATATGGCGGGTCCGCTTATTCGGCGGCAGAAAAATTCCCCTGCCGGATGGCAGAGGATCCAGGGAGCAAGAACGTTATACGTTCTTGCGACCAATGCAACTTTTCAATGGGCTTTGAAAATCATCCAAGTGCCACAAGATTTGGGGAGCAAGAACGTTATACGTTCTTGCGACCAATGCAACTTTTCAATGGGCTTTGAAAATCATCCAAG
>CAKTXU010000543.1 GCA_934630995.1 uncultured Eubacteriales bacterium | reverse complement strand
GACCAGAGCCGTCACCCGGTTGTGCAGACGTTCCACCGCCTCGGCGATTTCCGCGGCGCTGAAATAATGTCCGGGACTGGGGGCCACCGCGATGAGGCTCTCGTCAACCGGGATATGCATCTCCAGCAGCGCCTCCGTATACCCCCGCCACCGCTCGAAAAAGCCCTTACAGCATTGGATGTCGCCGATAAAGCCGATGCGGCGATGACCCTGCTCGATGAGGGAAGAGACGATGATTTTCACGGGATTGGTATTATGGGTGGAGATAATATCGCAAATCATATGAGGGGAGATGAGCTCGGGAGCGATATCCATGCTGACGAAGGGGAGGCCGAAGCTGGCCAGCTTCCGGTAATAGGATGCGGGGAACACCCCCTGTATGATAACGCCGTCACAGTTGCGGTTCTTCACACAGGGAGGAAGCTCCTCCGCGTCCACGTCCCGCGGCTGGACAATGTGCAGCGTCAGAGTGTAGTTTTCCCGGCTCAAAATGGATTCGATGCCCTTGATGGTACCGTTCCAGTACGAGGAACCACCCAGGCTCTCCTCATGGCAGAGCAGCGCAACGCTTCCTCCGGCGGGGCGGCCAGCCTGCCCGATTTCGTCCATGACCTCGTTGCTGATGTTGCGGTAGCCCATGTCCAGGGCCTTCTGGATGACCAGCCGCCTCGTTTTTTCCGTGATGACAGGATTGCCGTTGAGGGCTTTCGAAACCGTGTTGCGGGAAAGATTCAACGCCTTGGCGATATCGCTCTGACTGACTTTTATACTGCTCATTATTTCAACCTCTTTGCTCATGTAAAATGAATTGTTACATTTATTTTACATGAGCTGCGTCTATAAATCAAGTAACTTTTTTCCGCGCCCCCTTTTTCCGGGTTTTCCAAACGATAACCGCCGCGACGGCACCGGCCGCCAGGACACCGCCGGCTACGGCAAGAGGAATCAGAAACGGAAAGCCTCCGGGCTTCTCTTCCGAACCGCTGCCGATGGGAGGCTTGACGGCGGGCTTACCCAATTCCACCTTCCAGGTGAGGATTTTGTAGGGAGTGATTTCACCGCTGTCGGCCGGCCGCTGATAATCCATGCTCAGGGCGGTCAGGCCGTGCGCGGTCCCGCCGGTGGACAGCCGTGGCTGCGCGGCGTTCTCTCCCTTGTACTCAAAGCCGCGCAGGTATACCTCGCCCTTCTGGAAGGACAGGCTACTCAGCAGCAGATTGTCCGCCGGCTCCGCTTCGAGATACTGATAAACAGCCGGAAGAGTGCCCGCTGTTTTTTCTCCCGCCGTCACCAGGAGCGGATTGTTGTAGGACAGCGCCATGCGCAGCGCGTCTCCCTCCCCGCCGTCGGTGAGCCGGAGATCGGTGGAGCCGGTTTTCTGGCCATGGGGCACCAGACGGAAATCCCAATAACAGTTCCCGGAATATTTCTCACCCGCCAGCCTGTAGTTAACGTTCAATCCCGCCGCGACTATCTTGTTGGTTTCCGAGGACTGGCCTAAAACATAGGACAGGGTATTGCCGTCGTAGGCGTATCCCCCCGTGCCCTTGGTCATCAGAGTCAGCCCCCGGCCGCCGTCCTTGCTGGATACGTCGAGGTAATACCGGGACAGGATGTCGTAAACATGGTTGAACATCTTGTCGCCTTGGGTGTTCAGGGTCACCCATTCCGACCGGCGCTCATACTGCTCCGGATAGAAGGGGGTATAC
>CAKTXU010000542.1 GCA_934630995.1 uncultured Eubacteriales bacterium | reverse complement strand
TCTGCTGGTGTCGGAAAAGGATCACGTTTACCGGGGGCAGACAACGGTTTTCCGGAAGACGCTGGGCCGCTACGGCAAGCTGACACAATGGGATTTCAAAGAAAGGGCCCATCATCATCTGCTGGCGTTTCTCGGTCATCCCACGGTGCTGAAGGCGATGCTGACACACCGGCGGGAGCCCTATCCCCGGGATATCCGGTTCGTTTGCCTGCGCAACCGGCACAGGGAGAGCTTCTGGGTGCGGCTCCACGGCATCGCGCGGGGGCGGCGCCGGGCCCGGATTCACGCCCGTATTCTCAGCGAACGGCTCATCGATATCCGCTTGCAGGGAGCGGACGGCGTGACCCTGCGGCTTTCCCCGGCGATTGACCGCAGCGCTTTCACCGTGCGGATAAACGGCGCGGAGGTGCCGTTCCGGGAGGTCACCGGTCCCCGCGTGATATTGGAGCGGCGCGGCGGCCGCTGGAGGGAGACCGGGGAGGAGCCGGTGCCGGATCAGCGCAAGGGAACCGGGCTGCTGGATGTGTATCTGGGGCCGATGCGGATCCTTCTGCCCGCCGGGGAGGAGCCCGCGGTGGAACGGGCGGCGGCCATGCTGTCCTGCCCCCAGACCAACGGGCTGGATCCGAACCTGGCGGTGAAATACCCTATTCTACGGGACGGGGAGCTGCCTGCTTATCTCTTTGAGAATCATCTGATTCTGCTGGATATCGGCGGTAACAACGGCGTGCTCCGCCGGTTTGCGGACCGGCTGCCGGTGAGGACGGAGGCGGAGGGCTTTGTCTATCAGGGGGAGCGGACCGAGGGAAGCTATGTGGTGATGCAGGTCATCGCCAGCCCCTGGGACGGCGAACGGAGCATTCTGGCCATTACCGCCAGCGACGCGGCGCTGCTGCAAAGACATATCCTGCTGCGGCGGGTGCTGCTGCCCACCTATCTCAACGGGCTCCATCCCTTCTGGAACAGCGAAATCCTGGTTTTTACGGGCGGGCGCTATCTGGCGGCCTATGAGGAAGGCGCGCCGCTCAAGCCCGTGCTGTAAAATTGTTGGCATGTCTCCCCCCAATCCGGAATAGGAATGGGGATAAGGGGGGAGACGGCGGATGCGAAGGGTGGACAACCGGGAGGTACGGCGGGAGCAGGGACGGTGGCCCGCCCGCTTCGCATGGCTGCGGGCGGGTCTGTATCTCCTGTTTTTGACCGTGGCCGTCATGGGCGGCCTCTGGCTGAATGGGGAAGGGGGCATCTGGATCCGGCTGCTGCTGACGGAGCCGATGGCGGCCCTTTCCACCTCGGGAGCCGTTTCCCCGCCGCCATCGGAGGGCTCCACAGCGTCCACTTCTCAGCCGGAAGCATCGCTTTCATCCGAACCGGAGACATCGCCGCCGTCGGCAACAAAGCCGCCGGAGGAGGAAAAGCCCTTCACCTTTGCCTGGATGAGCGACACACAGCTGTATTCGGAGAGCTGGCCGCAAATTTTCCGGCGCATGACCGGCTGGCTGGCGGAAAACCGGGAGAAGGAAAATATTCAAATGCTTTTCCACACCGGGGACGTGGTCAACAACCGGAACAGCGAGGCTCAATGGAACAACGCCGTGGAGGCCATGTCGCTGCTGGACGGCCTGCCTTATCTCATCGCCACGGGCAATCACGACGTGGGCAAATACATCAAGGACTCGCTGCGCCATCCGGCAGCCGAAAGTCTGCGCGAGGTG
>CAKTXU010000541.1 GCA_934630995.1 uncultured Eubacteriales bacterium | reverse complement strand
CCCGCAGCCTGCTTCGCCCCTCGATGAGCTTTTGCAGTGCGGGCGCCGGCTGGCTGTGCCTGTATAGCTCCAGCAAAATGGACGGCTGGACGAATTTATCGAGAAAATGGCCCCTGCAGGCGCATCTGGCCTCTTCCATTGCACGAAGTCCCCTTCCCATGGCATCAGACTCAGTATACGCCTTCCCGGCAGGAAAAGCAACAGCCGCCTCCTACAGCATGGAGGCCAGCACCTTATCCCCGGCAAAGTTGGTGACATTATAGAGGAACAACAGATCCGTCACCTGCTCCCCCTCCATCAGAGTGGACAGCTCCGCCTTATAATACCGCAGATCCACCATCACGATTTTTTCGTAATGGGCCGTCAGAAAGGGAACAAAGGCGTGGGCATAGGAATCCTTGAGGAGCAAAAGGGTCCGGCCGTTTTCCGTTCCGGTCCGGATTTCCACCAACGGCTGGTTCCCGCCCAGAAAATAGACGTACTGGTCCTTCTGGTTCAGCGCCTCCGGGTCATACAGAGAAGGAATAACCGTTTTTCCCCCATCCGAAGAACGGGTACACGCCGCGTCCCCGGGAAGCCGGTACCGCTCGATGGTATCCGGTTTGAGGAAGGGCTGATTGGCTTTGGAATAGAGGGTCCCCAGAAAGCTGTCCGATACGGTTTCCACTGTGATGGTCCCCATCGGCATGGCCGACAAGCCCATGGCCTCAGCCCAAGCGGTATAAGCGGTATAGGCCCCGGCGGTTGTCCAATGGTGATCGGTGCGGTAATACAGCGGCATTCCCGCCTCCCTTCGCAGGGACTCCAGCGGATTGCAGAACACCGCTGTTGAGGACAGGGACTTTTCCAGCGTTTGCAGCATTTCCTCCTGGGGCGCCACAGGCGCGAACGCGGGGAGACGTTCCGGCGTAACGGCGGCCGCCGTGGGCGCCATCAAAACGCAGCGGGTCACCTCCGGCCGCTCCGCCTCCAGCTTTTCCAGAAAGGCGCGAACCGCATCGATATTCTTTTGAAACCGCGTGTCGTCCACGGCGTCGTCCTTCTCAAAAAGGGTCCCTCCCCGGCCGAAATATACCCGGCCGTTATCCTTTTTGACAAGCAGAAGCTGGGTCAGGGTCTTCGTCCCCACCCAGGCATCCCGGCCGATAAACTGATCGCTGACATACGCGTCAAAATCGGAGCCGAACCGGCCGGAAAAAACCGCCTTTGCACCGTGGTCCGGAAAGGTCCGCAGGGCGCGGTTTTCACTTACCGAGAAATCGGAATCCGGGTGCAGCAGATTGGCCAGGGCCATGCCTCCTATCAGAAGGACGAAGGCTCCTATCATGACGGTATCTTTCCCCCACTTTTTCATCAGGCACCTCAAAAACGGAAGTATAGGAATGGATTGTAGGACGCGTCCACCAGATAGGCCACCGACAGCAGAAACACGCCCGCCATCATCACCGGCTCCGCCGCCGCGATTACCCATGCGCGCCCCTGCGCAGCCGCACAGGCGCGTCTGTAAAGCCGGCGGGGCAGCCCGGTGCTGCACAGGGTCAGAATACCCAGCAGCAGCAGATTGGTGTAGAGCAGATACAGGGAGCGGCTGTCCGCCCCGATACCGCCTCCGCCGAACAGGGCGCGGATATACAGCAGCCCCTCTCCCAAGGAATCGTGAGAAAAGACGACCCAGCCCAGCATCACCAGCAGGATCGGGTATAACCAGGACAGGGC
>CAKTXU010000540.1 GCA_934630995.1 uncultured Eubacteriales bacterium | reverse complement strand
GCTGTTCGACGGGGATGTGCCCTTCGTCGCCCTGGTGCTCAGCGGCTACAAGCCCTTTGCCTTCTCCTCCTCCAATCTGGAGGCCGATCGGCGGGCGGCGCGGCTGCGGGTGCTGGAAACCGGCGCCGTCCCCCAGTACACCCTCTTCTACCGGGACGCCGGGGAGGTCAAGGACACCCGCTACGCCGCCTATTACAGCTGCTGCTATACCGACTGGGCGGAGGATGCCGCCGCCATCCGGCAGGAGGCGGCCGCCTTTGCCGCCGGGACCGGCGCCGTCACCAGGCACCGCATGCTGGCCCGGAACCTGTTCGAGGTCGCCTATGAAAGCGGCGCCGTCTATCTGTTCAACTACGGGACGCAGGCCGCCGACGCGCAGGGCGTCACGGTGGAAGCCATGTCCTGCCGATTGGTGAAAGGAGGCTGACGGCCATGAAAACCCATCCCCCCCGCAGAATGCCCTATGAGCGCAAGAAGAGCCTGGCCGGCTACGCCTTCATCTCCCTCTGGTTCGTCGGCTTCGTGACCATGTTCGCCCGGCCCTTCGTCACCTCCCTTATCTATGCCTTTTCAAAAATCACCATCGGGGATCACGGCCTGAGCTTTGCCCCCGTCGGCTTTCAAAATTTCCAAACCGCCCTGTTCAGCGACGCCAACTTTATGAAAATGCTGGGCTCCTCCCTGCTGAATATCGTCACGCAGGTGCCCATGATCGTGATTTTCAGCATCTTCATGGCCACCATGCTCAACCGCAAGATGCCGGGGCAGACCTTTTACCGCACGGTGTTCTTCCTGCCCGTCATCATCGCCAGCGGCGTCATCATCGGGATCATCAAGAACGACCCCCTGTCCCAGCAGGCTCTGGGCGGCGCCGGCGGCAACAGCCTGTTTCAGGCCCAGTCCTTCCAGCAGTTCCTGGCGGAATCGGGGCTTCCCGATCAACTGGTGGATACCCTGACCACCGCCATCAACAACGTTTTCGAGCTGGTGTGGAAATCCGGCATCCAGATAATCCTCTGCATCGCCGGGCTGCAGACCGTTTCCTCCAGCCTCTATGAGGCGGCCCAGATCGAAGGGGCCTCCGGATGGGAAATCTTCTGGAAAATCACCTTCCCCATGATGTCTCCCATCCTGATGGTGTGCGTGGTCTATACCCTCATCGACACCTTCACCGATTACAGCAACACCCTGATGAAGTTCATCAACGACACCGCCCAGCGCCTGAATTTTGAATACAGCGACGCCATGGCCTGGATTTACTTTCTCATTATCGGCGTCATCGTGGGCGTGCTGTACGCCGTTATCAACCGCAAAGTCTTCTACATCGCGGAATAGGGGGGATGACCATGGACCGCGCCTTGAAAGAAAACCGCCTGCTGCGCCGCAAGGTGCTGCTGACAAAAACCGGCCGGGCTGCCTACGGCGTCTTTCACTACGCCCTGCTGACCCTGCTGTCCTTCATCCTCCTGTACCCCCTCCTGTACATGCTCAGCATGTCCCTGCGGCCGGTGAACCAGCTGCTCGACCCCACCATCGTCTGGATCCCCCGGAAGCTCACCCTCGATAATATCCTCAAGGTCTGGGAGCGGATCCAGTTTCCCAAGGCCCTGCTTCAGTCGGCGGTCATCTCAGTGGGCACCTCCCTGCTCCAGCTGGTCTCCTGCGCCCTGACCGGCTACGGCTTCGCCCGGTTCAAGTTCCGGTTCAAGGGCCTGCTGTTCAGCCT
>CAKTXU010000539.1 GCA_934630995.1 uncultured Eubacteriales bacterium | reverse complement strand
GACTGAGGGAGCGCAGCATCCGCCCCGGATTATCGCGGCACGCCA
Organism: uncultured Eubacteriales bacterium; assembly: GCA_934630995.1. Classification (GTDB taxonomy): domain Bacteria; phylum Bacillota; class Clostridia; order Oscillospirales; family Acutalibacteraceae; genus CAKTXU01. The sequence goes on along the minus strand of CAKTXU010000539.1, from coordinate 1,689 downwards.
CCGTCCTGGAGGCCACGGCGAAGGAGGGAAGCTGACTGAGCACCTCCGGCAGGGTCGTATTATTTTGTTTGAGCCAATTGAGAATGTGTACGGCCATCATCAGTCCATCCCGCACCCAGGGCTGGGATGCGGCCGCTTTCCGCGCCTCCTCGTCACTGGAATCGGCCGGACAGTTCAGATAGCGCAGGACGCTCCGTCCCATTTTCCGGGCCATTTCCTCTACGGTCAGCGGCGCGTCGTAGGGCAGGGACAAATCCTTGCCGTCCCGCAAATCCATATAACAACACAGCGCCAGCACCTTTTCTGGCCAGATATATCCCACCTTTTCATTGTAAATGGACAGCCGCCGTCCGCCGCAGCCCAGATGAAACCGGGGACAGCCTGTCTGTTCCTCGCAGCCCAGGATGGACAATACCGAGCGCAGGAGCCGGACCGGCTCAAAATCCGCTCCCCTCACCTCCGCCGCTATTCCGCTCAGACCGGCGGGTGCCATGTCGATGAGCTCCTGGCGATAGAGCTGCCGCATCCCCGACATATCCGTGGGCTCCTGTATATCCTCCCAGCCGATGCGGTTGAAGTTTCCCGTCGCCAGACGGGTTTCCACCGACCGTTCCATGGAGCGTGTGGCTGGCAGGCCTCCCCTGGTCAAAAGGTGGATTTTGCTGCGTGAGCCCCCCGCCACATAGACGCCCAGTTTCATCCTGGTGAAATTGACGAAATAATCAAACTGAGGCTCAATACAGGCGGCAAAATCCCAGACCTGCCCGCCCGCCGACAGGATGCCGGCGATCAGGGCCATTTTGAGAACGGAGGCGGCGTTGTCGTGGCCGCAGCCCACCGCAATCTTTTCCCCCTGGGACAGACTGCCGACCGCCGCCCCCAGCCGGGCACAGCTTTCCGGTGTCATCTCCACACCGGTTTCCCCCGTGATGCCGTCATCGTCGAACAGGCCGGGTTGCTGGTTGCCCAGGCTGAGGTTTTCACGCAGGGAACTGGCGCTCTCCACTGTTTTTCCCGGCCATATCCGGACGTCGGGATTGACGCTGGCGTATTCGCCCACCACAGCGCCTTCCCCGATAACGGCGCCCTCATACAGGGAGGCGCCCTTGCGCACCGATCCCCCGTGGCAGACCAGCGCCCCCGTCAAGGAGGCCCTGTCTCCCACATAGGCGCTCTCCAGCAGGACGGAGCCTCGGACCTTGGCGCTGTTTCCCACATGGCAGTTGTCGTCCAGCACGGCGAAGGGCCCAATCTGCGCGGCAGTGCCGATGTGCACATCCCGGCCGATATAGACGGGAGGGATGAGGGTGTAATGTCCTTCCGGACGCTTTCCCGCCAGGACGATTTCACCGGCGGCCGCGCCTACCTTTCCCTCCAATATATCCCGCTGACAGGCCACATAGGTGTGCAAGTCCCCGATATCGCACCAGTAATCCCCGGTTTCATAGGCATACAGCGGCAGCCCCTCCCGGAGCAGGATTGGAAACAAATCCTTGGCGAAATCAAAAGGTGTGTCCTCCGGGACATAAGTGAGCGCCTCCGGGGAAAGGATATAGATGCCGGTGTTGGCCGCGTCGGTGCGCACCTGGGCCCAACCCGGCTTTTCCAGGAATCCGGTTACCCGTCCCGTATCGCTGGTTTCCACCAGCCCGTACTCCCGGGGATCCTCCACCCGGGTAACCACCAGAG
>CAKTXU010000538.1 GCA_934630995.1 uncultured Eubacteriales bacterium | reverse complement strand
AGGTGGATGCCCGCGGCACCCGGGCGGGGGCCGCCACCGCGGTGGAAATGGTGGATGAAGCCGCTGTTTTGACGGTTAAAACGGTTGTCCTAGACCGGCCCTTTGTCTATGCTATCCTCGACACGGAGACCGGTTTGCCGCTGTTCATCGGGACGGTGGCCGATATCGAATCCTGATTGAAACGAAAGAAAAAGAAAAATTGAGTCTGCCCGGCCGCCTCTTGGCGGCCGGGCGCCTTTGTGCTATAGTAGGGAGGTCAGGAGGATGTGCGATGCCGTTGTCAAAGGAAACGCTGGATTTTTTGATCGAGAACCGGGTTCGGGATAGCCGCGTCTGGTTTCAGGAGCACAAGACAGTCTACCGCCGTGTTGTCCTGGAGCCCTTGCAGGAGCTGGTGACCGCGCTGACGCCTGTCATGCTGGAAATAGATGACCGGGTTATCTGTGAACCGCGGGTGGATAAAACCATTTGCCGCATCTGGCGGGATACCCGCTTTTCCAAGGATCCCTCTCTCTATCGGGATACAATGTGGATTATCTTCAAACGGGACCGGATGCATTCAACCGCTTATCCCGGCCTGTATATCGAGCTGGGACCGGACGGCTTCAATTACGGCTGCGGGTTTTACGACGCCTCTCCCGGCTACATGAACCATCTGCGTGAGAAGATTCTCGGCAATTCTCCCGCCTTTACGGCGGCAGGCCGGGCCTATGAGGCGCAGTCTGTTTTCCAGATGGAAGGGGAGTTTTATCGTCGTCCGCGTTATGCCGGAGAGCCGGCGGGATTGAGAAACTGGCTGGAACGCCGCAATATTGCATTTATCGCCGGCAGCCGGGATTTCCCGCTTTTGTATTCCGATAGACTGGCGGACAAGCTGGCTGCGGACTTCCGCGTTCTCAAGCCTATTTACGATTTTTTGCTTCAGACGGCCTTGGAGGAATCTCAAACCGCGGCCCTGCCGCCGCGTATGGTATAAATAAGGCCCTGCGGACAATTTCCGCAGGGCCTTGACATATATCAAAAACGCCGGTTTTTCGCATTGTAGGGGAGAGGACCGGGCCATTGCCTGAGAATTTCCTCATAGCGCTTGAAGGCCCTTCCCACTGCCGTTTCCCAGGAAAGATAGAGGGTTTTCCCCGCGTTTTCCCCGACCTCGGCAATGTGGCTGCGGCTTTGGCAGGCGTCCAGCATCACCCGGGCGCAGCTTTCTGCGTTTTCCTCTGCGAGAAATCCGGAAACGTCGTGCAGGGCCCCCTCCGATGCGCAGCTGTCCCGGACCAATAGGGTGGGACAATTGCAGGCGGCGGCTTCTTTGACGACGATGCCGGAGGTGTCGTAGGTGGAAGGGAACAGAAAAATATCCGCCAGGCTGTAATATACACGCAGCGCCTCGCGGTCATAGAGGGGGCCGGTGAAGGTGACGCAGTCCTTGAGCCCCAGCCCGGCGGCATATTGCCGGATATTCGGCGCGTCATAGCCGTTTCCCACCATCAGGGTGCGGAAGGGGACGCCCTTGGCCCGCAGGATTTTCAGGGTATCCAGGATGAGCCGGACGTTTTTATACCACATCATCCGCCCGACGAAAAGAAAGACGAATTCATCCTTTTTGATACCGTATTTTTCCCGCAGGCCGTCGATTTGCTCCGCCGTCGCCCGGCCGAAGGGGAAATCGGTGCCGTTTTCCATGACCATATAGCTGCCGCGGTATCCCACGTTGCGCAGGGCTTTGCCGCAGCCC
>CAKTXU010000537.1 GCA_934630995.1 uncultured Eubacteriales bacterium | reverse complement strand
GGGCAGGCTGGCGCCTGTCGCGCCGGTAGGCCCTGCTGGGCCCTGGATGCCTTGAGCGCCGGTGGCGCCCGTGGGCCCGGCGGGGCCTCGAATGCCCTGGATACCCTGGGCGCCTGTCGCACCGGTGGGCCCGGCGGGGCCCGGGAAGCCCCGGGGACCTTGCGGGCCGGGAGGTCCGGGCAGCATGACCGGCGTGGGAGCGGGACAGCAGTATATCTTATCCTGCTCCGGCTGGCCGCAGCAATCGTGGCAATTATACACATTCATAGATAGGATCCCTCCATTTTCTGGGGGAGGCCCTGCATACCCGCAGCAATACGGTTTTCAGCGCCATGGCCCGGGCCGGGCGGCGCCGTCGCCCCGTCTGATACACGGCTGCTTCGCTTTCCCCATTTTCAGTATATGCGCCCGGGTGGACAACGTTCAAGCGGCGGGCGATTTCACCCCGCAGGAAAAAGTGGAAGGACCCTTTAAAATTCCCCTGTTTTTCCCCTGGTTTTTTGCCGGTGTTTCCGCTATAATGAAAAACAGCACCGTTTGAAAGGGAGTGGCTCCGTCCGTGAAATATCGCATCCACCGTCTTTTGGCCGAGCAGATCCGGCTAAATTGCGAGGACAGGCTGCCGGTTCGGCTGCAGCCCCGTTGGTTTTCCTGGGGGAACGTCTATCCCGACTGCACCCACCGCCGGCTGCAGCTGCATGAGGCGGCTTCCTCCGGCCCCCTGCTGGGCAGGATGATCGCCCGCCGCTGCCGCTGGGGGATTCGGGAGGACAGAATCCTGTCCCGTTTCGCGTCGCTGCGCCTGGGTATCATCGCGCATTATGTCTGCGATTTCATGTGTTTCGTACATACCTCCCATTTCACCGGCACCCTGATGGAGCACCGAGGGTATGAGCAGGCGCAGGGGGCGCTGGAGGAGAGCCGGGAGCTGACCCGCTCCCTGCATTCGTTCCACGGCGCCCGGGACGGGGAGGAGCTGTACGCCCTGCTCCGCCTCGCGCTGGAGGAACGGGGACCCGATACCTTTTCCCCGGAGGAGGATTTGGATTATGCGGCCTCGGCGGCCGCCGAGCTCATCGTGACCATGCTGCGGATCTGCATGGAACGGGAGGAGGCGGCCAGCTGGTGGAACCATCTGCCGCTGATGCGGCGGCGGTATCTGGCCCGGGTATCCTGAGCGGGGGAAAAGGAGAAGGACGATGAAGGAAAAGCCGCTGGACACGCTCAACAGCCTGCTGGTGGAGACGTTCAACGCCATACTCAAGGTGGAGGAGCGCTCCCTCCGCACGGCGACAAGGGACAAGGTCACGGTAACGGAAATGCATATTCTCGATGCCATCGGAGAGGGCTGCACCGTCAGCGAGCTGGCCGCCGCTTCTCTGGTGACGGCGAGCACCATGACCATCGCCGTCAACCGCCTGGAGGCGAAAAAGCTGGTGGAACGGGTGCGGGACGCCGGCGATCGCCGGGTGGTACGGGTGATTCTCACCGACGCGGGCCGATCCATCGCCTACGCGCATCACCGGTTCCACCGCCGGATGGCCCGGGACGTGGCGAAAAGCCTGACCGCCGAGGAGCTTTCGATCCTGGTCCGCGCCATGGCCAACCTGCGGACATTTTTTGAACAGGAAAGCCAGGCGGCCTCCCAACTCGAGAATGTCTCACTTGACGAAGGCCGCCCATAAAAACGGCCATTGCCGTTTTTCCAACCGCCTGCGGAACGGCAGAAGCGGCCTCCCAACTGGA
>CAKTXU010000536.1 GCA_934630995.1 uncultured Eubacteriales bacterium | reverse complement strand
AAGAATGAAATCTCCTGGGAACGGCTCATTACCAGCCGCTTCCCAGGAGATTTTTCATTATTGGCGCCGTCAGCTCTCCTGGCCGGCGACACAGGTGACGGCGTAAATATGCAGCAGCTCGTTTATCGGCAGGGTGATGCTGCGGATTGGCTTATCCGGCCGGGATATCGGGCAGGGCATCCGGTAAAAATGCCCCCGCGTTCCCGTATTCGCGGTGACACGGAGATAGGGCTCCACATGGCGGTCCCGGTTCCAGGTGTTGGCCCAGACGGCATCGTAATAATACCCGCCCTCGTTCTGGGTCTGAAAGGCCAGATCCGGCACGAAAAAGGCATCCCGGCTCTCCGTCCCGTCCTCATAGGCGACCAGCAGCTCCTCCGGAAGCTCGGTATATTCCCCGAAGCCCAGCAATTCAAGCCGTGTGCAGACCCGATGGAGAGAGATTTCCACAAGCTGGCGGCAATGGATATTGTCAAAGCCCGGCCCGCTCGTGAAAAGGAAAGCCTTCTCATCCCCCAGCCACTCTACCGACTCCCGGAGGAAAAAGGTCCCCAATACGCCGGCCCAATCGTCCTCCCAGAGCAGATGGCGATCCTCCTCGGCGCCGAAGGAGAGATGGTTGCGGAACTGTCCGATGTCCACAGGCGTCCTGTTCACGCTTTCCCCACCCCCTTCAGATTGTGCAGCATGGCTTCGCTCCAGAGCCGCTCCCCTGCCTCGATTTCCCGGAACTCCTCCACGATTTTGCGGATCTCCTGCTCGTTCCAGCGCATCCGTATCCGTATGCGCGAGATAAGCCCCATCACTAGGGTCCAATGATACAGTACCTTGGCGTGAATACGGTCATCCGGCAGGCCGCAGCGCAGCCGTATGGCCTCGAACTGGCTGAACTGAATCCGTTTGGGATTGATGATATCCATCACCATAAACCAGCATTTGGCGGTCACGGCGTCCTCGATATTGTCCCCGACGAACTCCTGGGAAAAATCCTCCACAAACCGCGACAGACACGGCAGGCTGCTCCGGAAGTCCTCCAGCGCCGTCAGGATATTTTCCCGGGTAGCTCCGGTATCGACCGGCGCGAGCCGCCGGGTGTCGAAGGTGAGGTAAGCGGCGTCCGGGCGGATATGCGCCAGGAAACCCGCATAGGCTTTCGTCATCTCCTCATAGCGAAGGGTTCTCTCCCGGTAAGCAAGATCGTTTTCATAGCTGTGCTCGAGGACGATGCATTCCCGCCTGTCGTCATCATACCCGATGACCACGATATAATGGGCCATATGCTCTTGCCCATAGCAATCCCTGCGCAGGGGCTCATAGAAGCAATCGACCGGCACGACGGCCGGACGGCCATCGTCCAGGCTCCGGCATATGCAGGGGATCAGCTCATCCGGCGGGGAAACCTGTTCGTCGGCAAGCACGCCGCAGTCCCGCAGACAGGCATCCCAGCCCTTTATCTGCCGCTGTTCCATCGCCAGGACAGGAAGCCCCTCCTCCCAGCGGCTGACATAGCGCATTATTTCATCGGCCAGCAGGCAATCGATGATCCCCAAGCTGCCGGCTATCTGCGCGAGCGAGTGATAGAAGCAGTTTCTGAACCAGAAATCGTTATAGGGCTTGTACTGCCTGAGTTTTACATAGGCCATGAGCGTCCCTCCTTCAAAAGCCGTTGCAAACGCAAGCCCCCCGCCTTGCACGGGCGGGGGGCTCTTATGGTTTACGCGCCGGCGGTCCGGGCCGTTTCCTTGATA
>CAKTXU010000535.1 GCA_934630995.1 uncultured Eubacteriales bacterium | reverse complement strand
CCAGGGGCATGTCGTCCCCATACCCCCGCATCAGGGTCATGGCCACATGGGTATGGCTGTTGACGAGCCCGGGAATCAGCAACAGTCCGGCTCCCTCGACAACCTCGTCCCATTCCCGCCGCGCGGGCGGAACGGCGTCCGCCCAAGCTATCCGTTTTCCCTCCACAGCCACAAAGGCGTGCTCCAGCAGGGCGCCGTCGGCGCGAAGCAGGGCACAGTCCCGTATCAGACGGTTCAACGCGATTCCCCCTTCTCCCTATACGCTTTCCAGAATGCCCTCCACCAGGGCACAGAAACGGTCGGCCGCCAGCGCGGCTGCCGCCGTCACCTCGTCGTCGCTCACCGTGCCGCCGGGCACCACCCCCGCGGCCATGTTGGTGATGCACGAGATCCCCAGCACCTCCATGCCGCATTGAGAGGCGGCGATGGCCTCCGCCACGGTGGACATTCCCACGGCGTCTCCGCCCAAGATACGGATAGCCCGGATTTCCGCCGGGGTTTCAAACTGGGGCCCCGCCATAAAGAAATAGGTTCCTTCTCGCAGAGGTATCCCCAGCCGCCGTCCGCAGTCCCGGGCCGTGTCCAGCAGCCGGGGGGTATAGGCGCGGGTCATATCGAAGAAACGGGCGCCGAAGGCCGGGGGGACTGTCCCCCGGGACGGCGTCTCCGCCGTCAGCTTGATGTGATCGGTTATCAGCATCAAATCCCCGACCTGGAAGCGTTCATTGACGCCGCCGGCGGCGTTTGTGAGGATCAGCCGCCGCACCCCCAGTAAATGGAGGACCCGGACATAAAAGGCCACTGTTTCCATCGAATATCCCTCGTAATAGTGGAAACGGCCGGAAAAGGCCGCCACCGGCCGGCCGGAAAGCGCCCCCGCCACCAGCACCCCGGCGTGAGAAGCCACCGTCGAACGGGGAAAATGCGGGATATCGGCATAGGGAAGCCGTACCGCAGCCTCAATCCTCTCCGTCAGCTTACCCAAGCCGGAGCCCAGCACCACCGCGGTTTCGATGCCCGCGGGAAGACGGCCCCGCAGATAGTCGGCCGCCTCCATATATTGTTCTATAGAGATCATCTCGTCTCTCCCCTCTCCCGCGATACAGCCGCAAACAGAGACAAAGGGGCCAACCGGCGGCGATGCCGCCGGTCTGCCCCTATCGTATACCCCGTGTCCCCGGGGAGATCATTCCTTGATCTTTTCCCCGCATTTTTTGCAGTAGCAGGCGTCGTCGGGATTCACCGTGCCGCAGTTCCTGCAGCGCACGGCGTTCCGAAACTCGCAGATGCGCGCCTCGGCCTCATCCTTCTTCTTCGTGAGCTCATCCACCCGCGCGACGCAGTCGTCGATAAGCTCACCGACATCCTCGCCCGCCTTGCGCGCGTCATAAATCAACCGGCCGAGCCCCTCCAGGGTCGCGGCGATATCCTTTTCAATTTCCGCCGCTTCGACCTTCAGCTTGGTGAGCTCCACCATGTCGGACGTCTTCTTCCCGGCGGTTTCCGCCAGATCCTTAGCCTTTATCAAAACATCTTCAAAAGCGCCCATTTTTCATCACTCCTGCGGCTATATTTTCCGGTTCTGCTGCCATTATACTCCATTACATACGGATTCGCAACCATCCCGGGGCGAACCGGCGCAGAATTTGCAGAAAGTTCACACCTCCGCCCCCCTGTACGGTTCAGTAAAGCCCGCCCCCCAGGAATTCCCGGAGCAGGCAGCGCTGCGGAACGGCGGCCGGAGACAGC
>CAKTXU010000534.1 GCA_934630995.1 uncultured Eubacteriales bacterium | reverse complement strand
AGCGGGTTTCGTCCCCGTTATAGAAATGGGCGTCGTCGGCGGCCATGCAGGGGAAGAGCCTGCCCAGCACCGCCGCCTCATCCACAAACTGGCCGGAATAGGGCCGGCCGTTCCAGGGCGGCCCGGACATGGTGTTGTATATCTCCGTTCCGGCCAGTCCCCGCAGCTTCACGGCCTCCGCCGCCCGGTCCAGGGACCAGGCTGGGTGGGCCAGCACCGCAAGCCCGCCGCAGCGGTTTATCTCATCGATGACCGTCTGCGGCGCAAGGGACGGGGATTTTTGCAGGCGGGGCGCTTCCGTCATGCCGATACCCACGATATGATACACCCCCTCCCTGGGTGAGCCTCCCACATCGTATTCACAGCCGGGCAGGAGCAGCAGCCCCTCCCTTTCCTCTTCCTCCGACAGGTTCCAATGATCGGTCAGCGCCAGAAAATCGTAGCCCGCCTCCCGGTATAGGGCCATGACCTCCTCCGGCGTCCGCCGCCCGTCCGAGCGGGTGGTATGGGTGTGCAGATTTCCCTTGAACCAGGTCTGCCCCTGCGCGTCTCTCCACATGCGTCCTCTCTCCTTTATGTGTCGTCCCCCAGCAGCTCCGCCAGCACCTTGGGATACCGGTTGAGGAACCCCTTGGTCACCTGATAGGCAGCCGTCTCTTCATAGGCCGCCGTCTCCAGCCCTTTTTCGCTCAGCTGATAAATCACGGCGTCCGGATAGGCCAGCAGAATCGGGCTATGGGTGGCGATGATCAGCTGGCTCCCCGCCCGGACGAGCTGATGGATCCGGGCCAGCATGGCCATCTGCCGCGTAGCGGATAAGGCCGCCTCGGGCTCGTCGAAAAAATATAGCCCGTTGCCGCCCAGCCGGTTGTGCAGCAGCGCGAAAAAGCTCTCCCCATGGGAGCACTCGTGGAGGGAGCCGCCGTAGGCTTCGCTGACCGGCGGCGCGGCGGCAGCAATCCTGTCCAGATCCTCCACATAGGTCGCCACGTTGTAAAAGCTCTCCGCCCGCAGGAAAAAATTGTCCCGCGGCGGCAGAGGCCCCTTGACAAGCCGCAGATAGCGGTAGAGCGGCGAATGGCTGGCGTGGGTCTCCAGGCGGTAATTCCGTCCGCCCCCCTCCGGGCAGCAGCCGCTGGCCGTCGCCAGCGCCTCCACCAGAGTGGATTTGCCCATGCCGTTTTCTCCCACAAAAAAGGTCACCCGGTCGTGAAACACCAGGGTATCCAGCCCTTTCACCGCCGGGATGGTGAAGGGATATTCACCGGGATCCGGTATCGACGCCCGATCCAGCGCCGCCTCCCGCAGATACGGCCGGATTTTCATCCGCACGACCATTCCTTTCTCACAGAAGCTGGGACGCGCCATGCCCGACGGCGCAAACGGCAAAAAACGCGCCCCGCCCCGTAACCGGGCGGGGCGCAGACCTTTTACAGCTTACAGCGTTTCCTCCTCCGGAGGCGGCGTATCCTCCGCGGGAGGGGCCTCCTCCGCCGGGATATCCGGTTCCGGAGGAACTCCCCCGGAATCCTCCGAAGGCCCCCCGGCGGGCAGCGGCGTGCTTCCACCCCGCGGCCGGGTCCGATAGGCGATGATATCGTTCAGCAGCATCTGCACCGTCGCCATGACCGGCACGCCGAGGAAGATGCCCCAGAAGCCGAACAGGCCGCCCCCCACGGTGATGGCCAACAGCACATAAATCGGCCGTACGCCGATGGAGTGGCTGACGATGCGGGGCTGAAGGATATTGC
>CAKTXU010000533.1 GCA_934630995.1 uncultured Eubacteriales bacterium | reverse complement strand
GATAAAAGCTTCCCATCGCCAAAGAGCCGTGGAGATAGACACCCTTGAGATTGTCCCGCAAATGCCGCTCCAAAAGCCGCACAAATTCCAGGATATATCCTTTGACGCAATCCTCACAGGTCTCCCAATGCTGTGGCGCATTCACCTTCAACCCTCCGATGAAGCTTCTGATATCGCCGCGCGTTTTTGCATCTCATCACCGGCGCGGTTTTTCACACAGGCCGACCACACACAGCGCTGCGTATAAGGGCATACCGCCAAGCACAAATCCATGTCGTACCAAGCCGCCCGGCGCATGCGTTCCCGCTGCATCCGCTTACAGTCTGTCTCTCATGGTCACCAGTATATCATGAAAGCTCCAAAAACGCGACTGTTTTGCTGGGGCGACTTCCGTTTTCTTTCAGGAATTCCTCATAGAACAATTATCCGCCGCCTGTATGATGAAAACAGATATAAAAACTGTCCTCCTTGTGCTATTCTTTAACACCTCCCGTATTTTTACAAATGGGATGAATATTCACACAAAAATTCCGTATTTCGCCAATGATTTCATGTTCTGCTCTCAATATATAAAGAGCGCCATCTTTCTGTGAGGAGGACAACCCATGACCACGAAAGAACTGGACGCCTGTCTGCTCTCCATTGCGGATGGAGAACAGGCTTCGCTCCATGCATTGTATGACGCCCTGTACCGCCCGGTATTTCTTCTGGCCGCCTCTCTCTCCGGAGATTCTCAGCTCGCGGAGGACGCCACCCAAGAGACATTCCTTGTTATCCGCTGCTGCGCGCCTCGTTATCGGGCGGGCGCCAATCCCCGGGCATGGATTTACGGCATAACCCGCAATGTCACCAGGGAGCTGCTGCGCAAGGACCGCTATGAGCAGCCCCGCGAGGACGTCGGTGCCGACGCAGGCTCGCCGGGCGGCCCGATATCCTTTGAAAAAAGCTGCCTCGACGGTATCGTCGTGCTGGAGGCGCTGCACACCCTGACCTCCGAAGAATACCGCATCGTGAGCCTGCATGTTTTCGGGGGATTCAAGCTGACTGAAATCGCCCGGTATCTCGATATGCCTTACGGCACCGTTCTGTGGAGATACAGCGAATGCAAAAAGAAGCTGCGCCGGTTTTATGCCGCGCAGGAGGATACGCCAAAGGAGGCCGGCCGTCATGACGGATAAGCAGCTGAAAAACAGACTTCTGCGGGAGGTTCAGTTTCATATTCCTTACGCACCGCCTACCGGAGAGCGTCCCCCCTATGAGACCGGCGGGGTTTCCTGCAGCCGGCTCCTTCCCTCCACTCCCCGCCCGTGGATATATGCCGCCGGAACGGCAGCCGGCGCCGTTCTCCTGGCGGGTGCAACGACCGCCGCCATCCTGCTGCTCCCCCGGGAGCCGGTGGTTTCCGTGGAATCCGGGAAGCCGTCCCATACAGCCTCCGCCGTATCCACCGAAGACACCTCCGTCTGCCCGCAGACCGATCCCGCCGGGAACGGGACAGACAATACCGCTTCCTCCGAAACCACCACGCAGACGCAAAGCCAGGGAACCGTTACCTCCCAGACGCCCGCTCCGACGGAGCCGCAGCGGCCGGAGACAGAGCAGAAGACAAGGATCCGCCAGGTGAACTATGACACCATCATTATGGAAAACGGGGATGTATCCAAAACAAATCCCAGCGGCCCCGTATGGGAAAAGGAAACCATACCAGACGGCTGTACCTATATGAAGCCACAGAAAATATACACCAACGCCGCGG
>CAKTXU010000532.1 GCA_934630995.1 uncultured Eubacteriales bacterium | reverse complement strand
GGGCTGGACGCGGTGGTGGTCCATCCCTCCGGCATCCTGGGGCCTTACGACAACGCGGGAAATCATCTGGTGCAGATGATCAGGGATTACATCACGGGGCGGCTGCCCGCCTGCGTCAACGGCGGCTATGATTTTGTGGATGTCCGGGATGTGGCTCTGGGCTGCCTGACGGCGGCGGAGCGGGGAAGGACAGGGGAATGCTATATCCTGTCCAACCGGCATTACGAGGTCAAGGACGTGCTGCGAATCGCCAAGACGGTCTGCGGCGGGCGGCGTCTGCCGGTGTTGCCCATGTGGATGGCCAAGACCGCCGCCCCAATGCTGGAATGGATATCCAAGCGCAGGAAGGAACGGCCGCTCTACACAGGGTATTCCCTCTATACCCTGCAGAGCAATGACCGCTTCGACCATGACAAGGCCACGGCGGAGCTGAACTACCGTCCCCGGGATTTGCAGGAGACGGTCCGGGATACCGTCCGGTGGCTGCTGCGCAAAAAGGCGCCGGCTGTATAAGAATAACGCGAAGCCGCCGCGCCATGCCGATGCGGCATGGCGCGGCGGCTTTGGGTTTAGTTGAGTCCCTGGGGTCCCACCCGGCCGAAGAGGCGTTCCACCTCGGCGGCCAGCGGGCTGTTTTCCGGCAAGGACAGCTCCGGATCCGCAGCCGCCAGGGCGCCGGCCGCCGTCTGCGCCTCCCGGAACAGGGGCATATCCCCCTTGAGATCGGCGATTTTCAGCTCGGGCAGGCCGTGCTGGCGATTGCCGAAGAAATCCCCGGGCCCCCGCAGCTTGAGATCCTCGTCCGCGATACGGAAGCCGTCGTTGGTGGCACACATCACCCTGAGGCGGCGGACGGCCTCCTCATTCTGGGCGTCGGAGATGAGGATACAAGTGGATTTGTACTGCCCCCGTCCCACCCGCCCCCGCAGCTGGTGAAGCTGGGCCAGGCCGAAGCGTTCGGCGTTTTCAATGACCATCATCACGGCGTTGGGCACGTCCACGCCCACCTCGATGACGGTGGTGGAAACCAGGATGGACAGCTCGTTTCTGGAGAACGCGGCCATGACCGCCTCCTTCTCCGCCCCCTTCATCCGCCCGTGGAGCAGACCCAGCGGAATGCCGCGGAAAGGGCCCTTTCCCAGCTTTTCCGCATAGGCGGTGGCGGAAACCAGCTCACTCTCGCCGTCCTCCACCAGGGGGCAGACGATATAGGCCTGCCGCCCCTGGGCAATATGCTTTTTCACATAGTTGTATGCGCGCTCCCGCTTATCGGAGCGGACGGCGTAGGTCTCCACCGGCTGCCGTCCGGGCGGGAGCTCGTCCAGAATCGAGACGTCCAAATCCCCATAGATGATAAGCGCCAGGGTGCGCGGAATCGGGGTGGCGGACATGACCAGCAGGTGGGGGTTGGCCCCTTTGGAGGCCAGCGCCGCCCTCTGTTCCACGCCGAAACGGTGCTGCTCGTCGGTGATCACCAGGCCCAGGCGGCGGAACGCCACTCCTTCGGAGAGCAGGGCATGGGTGCCGACAAGCAAATCGATGCTCCCTTCCGCCAGAGCCTGCAGGGTATCCCGCTTGGCCGCCGCGGCCATGGAACCGGTCAGCAGTCCCACCCGCGCCGCCCTTCCCAGCAGCCCCGAGAGGGACTTGAAATGCTGTTCTGCCAGGATTTCGGTGGGGGCCATCATGGCCGCCTGCCAGCCGTTGCGGATAGCCGTGTAAGCGGCGCCGGCCGCCACGGCGGTTTTGCCGCTGCCCACGTC
>CAKTXU010000531.1 GCA_934630995.1 uncultured Eubacteriales bacterium | reverse complement strand
GGGTATGACAGGCCAGCCCATCCCGCCGGAGCTGCTCCGCCGCCGTGCGGACGAACGGACCGTCCGCGTCCAGCCAGTAGAATTCCCATCCCTCCCCGGCGGTGCCGTACGCCATCGGGAGGCCGGGCGGAACGACGGCAAGGCTGCCGGGCGCCAGGGCGTAATCCTCCTCGCCCGCACGCAGCCGCCCCGCCCCCTCGACCGTGAAAAGAAGGAACACGGACTCCCCGCCCTGCGGATAGTCCTGCCGGTAAAGCCGGTTGCAGCGGTGCCAGCCGGCCATGCTGAACCAGTTGAGATAGCGGCGGGCGGGGACGGTGGGCAAATGGGTGGCGATGAGCGCCTCGCCATAAGGGCGATCCTCCCGGTACATCGCGCCGCCTCCTTTGTTGTATTTTCACCATCGGCTGTTGCGATACCACACACTTACTTTACCATACTTTACAGGCGGGCGGCAATAGAGTATTCTGATTTCACCATAAATTTATGCGGAGAGGGATGGAGAAAACCGTGAACCTGACATCGCGTGAACGCATTTGGCGGCTTTTCCGGAAGGAGGAGGTGGACAGGCCCGCCCTCAAGCTGTGGGGAGCCGGGCTGCCCGGCCCTCAGCTGCATCCCGCCTACCAGCCGGTCAGCGATCTGGCCGCGCGGATAAGCGACCTGTTCATCCACACCTTTTTCCCCTTCGACGTCTATTTCGGCGGATACCGGCGGGAATGCGCGGAGGAGTGGGCCACGGACACGGCGGACCCCTTGTGGAAGGATTGGCACACCCTCTTCCATACCCCGGCCGGCGATCTCCACGGGATTGAACGGATTTCCACGGTGGGGGAGCCGTCCTATACCATGGAGCATATGGTCAAGGAGCCGGAGGATCTCCAGAAGCTGCTGACCGCCCCGTACAAACCCATCCCCGTGGATCCCGCTCCCTACGACGAGCTGGTGCGGGCCGTGGGGGAGCGGGGGGTGGTCATCCCGTCCCTGGATCACGCCGGGTACGCCCTCCAGCGGATGACCGGCTCCGAAGCCCTGGCTTACATGAGCGTGGACAACCGGGAGCTGGTAAAGGAAGCGCTGGAGGTTTTTGCCCGCCGTATCCGGGAGCACGCCGCCGCCATCCTCGCCGCCGGTGTCCGGGCCCCCTTCCAGTGGGTAGGGCCGGAGGTATTCATCCCGCCTCTGCTGGGGCCGCGGGAATTTGAGGAATTCGTGTATTCCGTCGACAAGCCCCTGTGCGATCTCATCCATGAGGGCGGCGGCTATGTGTGGGTTCACTGCCACGGCAAAACCGCCGGGTTCCTTGAGCGGTTCATCGACATGGGGGTGGATATCCTCAACCCCCTGGAGCCGCCGAAGAACGGGGATATCGACCTGTCCGAAGCCGTGGCGCGATATGGAAACCGCATCGGCTGGGAAGGGAACATCGAAATCCAGGAAATCCTGCAGGCCGAGCCGGAGCGGCTGCGCGCCCTCATCGAGGAGTGCGTCCGGGCGGGAGCTCCCAGCGGACGGTTCATCCTATGCCCCTCCGCCGGGTATATGGAATACCCCTTCCCCTCCGGGCGGTATATCGACAACCTGCTGCTTTATCTGCGCCACGGCCACGACTGCGTGGAACGGTGCCGGAAATAGAAGGGGTAGCACGGCCCCGCGGCCCGGCCGCCGGAGAGAAAAGGCCTCAAAAGAGGGGAGGGAATTCGGTGTCGGTGCTCTGGATGTCCCGTTCAAAGAGGGCGCCCAGGCGGAAGCCCTTGATGAACATCTCCA
>CAKTXU010000530.1 GCA_934630995.1 uncultured Eubacteriales bacterium | reverse complement strand
CCAACAACCGCATGGAACTGACGGCCGTTATCGAGGGGCTGTCGGCCCTGAAGGAACCCTGCCGGGTTCTTCTGACCAGCGACTCCAAATACGTCATCGACGGCATCCAGAAGGGCTGGGCACAATCCTGGAAACGCAACGGCTGGCGGAAGGCGGATAAAAAGCCCGCCCTCAACGCCGATCTGTGGGACAGGCTGCTGACGCTTCTGTCCATCCATGAGGTAACCTTTCAATGGGTGAGGGGCCATCAGGGACACCCGGAAAACGAGCGGTGCGATCAGCTCGCCGTGGCACAAAGCGAGCATCATAAAAATTCCTGATTTTTTCCCGAACCGCTTGCAATCTACACTAAAAAGGTATATATTATTCTCGTGCTTAAATCCTAGCACGTTACTCGTCATTCCATGGAAAAGGTTGTGATCCCTATATGAGCCGATTTATATATGCGGACAACGCCGCCACCACACGGCTGCTGCCTGCGGTACTGGAAAAAATGACCCCCTACATGACGGAGGAATACGGCAATCCCTCCTCCCTCTATGCCTTCGGGCAGACCGCCCGCCAGGCGGTCACCGATGCGCGCCAAACTGTCGCCGACTGTCTGCACTGCCGTCCGGACGAGGTATTTTTCACCTCCGGCGGGAGTGAATCGGATAACTGGGCCATCAAAATGGCGGCGCATAAAATGGCCGAAAAAGGGAAAAAGCACATCATCTCCTCCGCTTTCGAGCACCATGCGGTGCTCCATTCCCTGGATGCGCTGGAAAAGCAAGGCTTTGCAATCACCCTGCTTCCCGTTCACGAAAACGGCATTGTCACTCCCGAAGAGGTGGCAAGGGCCCTTCGGCCGGATACCGCCCTGGTCACGATAATGACGGCCAATAATGAAATTGGCTCAATCCAGCCGGTGGAGGCCATCGGCCGCCTCTGCCGGGAACGGGGTGGCTGGGTTCACACCGACGCCGTCCAGGCGGTGGGCCATAGTCCGGTGGACTTTGAAGCCATGCACCTGGACATGCTTTCCCTGTCGGCCCACAAATTTCACGGTCCCAAGGGCGTCGGCGCCCTGCTGGTGCGCAAGGGAATCCGCTTCGGCAATCTCATAGACGGCGGCGCTCAGGAAAAAGGACACCGGGCGGGTACGGAAAATACGGCGGGTGTCGTCGGTCGGGCGGAGGCTCTGCGGCTGGCCTGCTCGTCGATGGAGTCCTCTGCGCCCCGCATCGCGGCCCTGCGCGACCGGCTCATCGAGGGACTCCTCACCATCCCCCGCAGCCGGCTGAACGGCGATCCCATTCATCGCCTGCCGGGCAACTGTAATATCAGCTTTGAGGGAATTGAAGGAGAAAGCCTGCTTTTGATGCTGGATCTCAAGGGGATAGCCGCCTCCTCGGGAAGCGCCTGCACCTCCGGCTCCTTGGACCCCAGCCATGTGCTACTGGCCATCGGCTTGGAGCACGCCGTGGCTCACGGTTCCCTCCGGCTTACCCTGTCGGAGGAAACCACGGAGGAGGACGTGGCCTATATATTGGAATGCGTCCCCGCTGTCGTTCGGCGTCTGCGGGACATGTCCCCGCTCTGGGAAAAAATTGTAGCCCAGGAGCACTGATAACGAAAGGAGATTTGCCATATGGCTGCGTTTTACAGTGAAAAAGTCATGGACCATTTCACCAACCCGCGGAATGTCGGGGAGCTGGAGGATGCCAACGGCATCGGTGAAATCGGCAACGCCAAATGCGGCGATATCATGAAGATGTACATCCGGGTAGAGG
>CAKTXU010000529.1 GCA_934630995.1 uncultured Eubacteriales bacterium | reverse complement strand
GTGGCCCGGCGCAGCTTGTGGCGCCCGTCCTCGCCCACGGTGCTGCCGGCCGTCATCCATTTGAGATCGCAGACCTCGGACACGGCGCGTCCCACCTTTTTCAGGCCGTGCTTCTCCTTCTGAGGCCCCCGGCCGAAGAGATCGGCCCCGGCCCGTACCGCGCCCAGCCGCATCTCCTTGCACTGGAGGGCCTGGCTGCTGTCGGCCATGTGAACCACCCCGGGCGAGAGCCCCTCCCGCTCGATAGCGGTCAGCACCTTCTGGAAATCCTTCACCTGCTGCAGGCGGATCGCTTCCTTCTCCTTGCCTCCGTCGGGCAAAACGGTGAAAACCCCCGTCAGCTCCACGTTTTCCAGATGGCGCAGGGTTTGGGCCGCCTTGGTTACATCCTGAGGAGCATAGCCGAACCGGCCCATGCCGAAATCAAAGCAGAGCTGCACCCGGGCACGGGTACGCATTTTCCGGCTCAGGGAGGATAACAGCACCGCACAGTCGTTGGAGCCGACGGCGGCCACGATATCGTTCTTGAGAATGGTGGCGATGTCGTCCTCCCCGGCATAAGGGGTCATCAAAAAAACATCAAGCCCCCGCACCGCCTCCGCGACGCGTACCGCCTCCTCCAGACGGGAAACCGCCACCGCTTTAACCCCGGCTCCCGCTAAAAGCTGGGCCACGGCCACATCGCCCATCCCGTAGGCGTTGGCCTCCAGCAGAGGAATCAGAGGCGTGCTGCCCGCCTGCTTCTGCAAAATCCGCAGGTTTGCGAGAATGCGATCCGTCTGTACCAATAAAACCATACCGCCAAACCCTTTCCGCGATTCACCGCTCGTATTCCGCCGGCTATATCAGCCCCTAGTGGCGCGGCCGTCTCCCCCAATGGGGATCAGCGGCCCCAGAAAAGTGGGCTTCGGCATCACCATACAGTTGACAAAATCCTTGTTCCTCGCCAGGAATTCCCGGATATCCTGCTTCTTCTGCAGGCTGTAGGGCTGCAGCGCGCTGTCCGCTCCCACCGCCTCGATTTCCAGCCTGTCGGCTACATACAGGGCCCTGGAAAGATGATAACCCTGGGTGGCGATGATCATGGACTCGACGCCGAACACCGCCTGAGCCCTGTAAACCGATTCATAGGTGGAGAAACCGGCGTGATCCAGAAAAATATCCTCCTCGGGTACCCCGGCCTCCAGGGCATACCGCCGCATGGCGTTGACCTCGTCATACTCCTTCCGGCCGTGATCGCCGCTGAAAAGAAGCTTCTTTACGGCCCCCCGCTTGTAGAGCTCTATTCCCGTCTTGACCCGGTCCTCCAGGATAGGCGAAAGGGTACCGTCCTCATAAACCAGGGCGCCCAGCACCAGCGCGCAGTCATATTGCCCTTCCGGGATCTCTCCGGGAGCGGCCACACGGCCGTCGGCTGCGTTTTTCACCCGGGCGTTGACCGCAAAGGGGAAGAGTACGCTGATCGACAGCAGAAAGGCCGCTGCCATTAATATCTGGCGGCGCAGCCGCTTGTTCCGTATTCTGGGCTTTTTTCCGCGTTTCATCCGGTTTCGACCCCTTTCGTCCGGTTTCAACAGCCTTTTTTCCTATTATACAACGACAGCTCCCGTCCCGTCAATCGGAACCGCCCTTCAGTCGCAGGTTCCGCGCGGGGACCTCCCGTCCCCGCCAGCCCCACGGCTTGTCCCGCCAATCCTCCAGACCCGCCTCCGTCAGCAGGGGGGAATAGCTGTCGAAACAGGGGTGGGGCGCACAAACCGTTCCGGCGTTCAGCGG
>CAKTXU010000528.1 GCA_934630995.1 uncultured Eubacteriales bacterium | reverse complement strand
GAGGAGGGGTTATCCCCACGGAAACTGATTACCCGTTTCCGCGTGCGCTATATCGCCACCACCGACGATGCGGCCGACACATTGGAATTTCATCGGATGCTAAGGCAAACCGGCGGCTTTGAGACCATCGTGGCCCCCTCCTTCCGAACGGACATGCTGCTGAATCTCCGGCGGGAGGGATACGCTGCTTACATAGCCGTCTTATCCGGAGCGGCCGGCGTCCCTATACGGCATATCCAGGATTTCAAGGAGGCCATCCGGCGGCGGCTGGATGTATTTCAGCAGGCGGGCTGCACCTTCACTGATGTGGGGCTGCCCGATTTTCCTGCTGTCGTCGGGACGGAGGGGGAGGCGGACACCGTCTTCCGCGCGGCGTTGTCCGGGGAGGAGGTGTCTCCGGAGGCTTACGACGCCTTTTTGGGGCATATGTTTGTCTTTTTGGGCGGAGAATATTGGCGGAGAGGTCTTGTCATGCAATGGCACCTGGCTGCGGCGCGGAACGTCAACACCCGCCTTAATCGGGCGCTGGGCTCCGACTGCGGAGGGGATTGTATCGGGGATCCGGTCCCCGGCAACCGCTTGCTGACAATTCTGGATGCCATCGGGGAAACAGGCGGCCTGCCGGAAACGATTCTGTATACCCTGAATCCCTCCTGCCTCGATCAGCTGGTCTCCATTGCCGGCAGCTTTCCGGGCGTGCGAGTGGGTCCCGCCTGGTGGTTCTGCGATCACCTTGACGGCATTGCGGACACCCTGCGGACTGTGGCACGTATCGGCCATCTGAAGACCTTCCCGGGCATGTTGACCGACAGCCGCAGCTTTCTGTCCTATCCCAGACATGAGTATTACCGCCGGATCCTCTGTTCGGTTCTGGGCAGGTGGGTGGAGGATGGCTTGTTCGTCGGTGACGCCGGGGAGCTTGCAGGATTACTGTGCGGAGAGACTGTGCGGCGCATGGTGGAGGAAAGAAGGGGAGAGAGATGATGAAAATGACCTTTCGCTGGTATGGAGAAAGTGATCCGGTATCGCTGGACAAAATCCGGCAGATTCCGGGCATGACGGGGATTGTTTCCGCCGTATATGACGTTCCCCCTGGCGGAGCGTGGAGCGAGGAAAGCATTGCCTCTCTGAAAAAACAGGCGCAGGACGCGGACTTGGCCTTCGAGGTGGTGGAAAGCGTCCCCGTTCACGAGGAAATCAAGCTGGGCGGCCCTGACGGAGGTTTTCTGCGAAAATCTCCGTCGGCTGGGCCGTGCGGGGGTGAAATGTGTCTGCTACAATTTCATGCCGGTTTTCGACTGGGTGCGCAGCGAGCTGGCCCGCAGCCAACCGGATGGTGCCAATGCCCTGGCCTATGACGAAGACACCGTTCAGCGGATGAATCCTTTGGACGGCGGCCTGTCCCTGCCTGGATGGGATGAAAGCTACACTGTCGCGGGGCTCCGGGAGCTGCTTCGCCGTTATGAGGCGGTGGATGAAGAGGCGCTTTGGCGGAATCTGGAAACCTTTCTCCGGCGGGCGACGCCCGCGGCGGAGGAAGCGGGAATCCGCTTGGCCATCCATCCCGACGATCCGCCTTGGGGGCTCTTCGGCCTGCCCCGTATCGTCACCTGTGAGGAAAACATTGCGCGGCTGCTGGAATTGGTGAACAGCCCCGCCAACGGCCTGACCCTGTGCACCGGCTCCCTGGGGGCCTCCGCTGCCAACGACCTGCCCCGGATGGCGTCCCGTTTCGCGGGCCGGATCCCCTTCGTCCATCTGCGGAATATCCGGCGCAGCGGTCCGCGC
>CAKTXU010000527.1 GCA_934630995.1 uncultured Eubacteriales bacterium | reverse complement strand
GCGTCCTCCTCCTTATCCACCACCACGTTCTGCGCGGCGGCACCCAGGGCGGTCTCGACGGCCAGCGCATAGGCCGCGTCGGCGTCGATGAGGCGGGATACCGGTCCCCGCACCCCGCGGAGAGCGCCCCGTTCCCCCTGTTTGATGACTGCCTTGATGCTGCCGGAGAAGCCCTCCATGCTACGCTCCAGTTCCTCCAGGAGACGGGCACGGCGAACCTTCTCCTGCGCGTCCAGGGACAGCTTGTCTGCGGTCTCCTTGGCCTGCTGCAGCTTGGCCGCGCG
This sequence comes from uncultured Eubacteriales bacterium, assembly GCA_934630995.1. Taxonomy (GTDB): domain Bacteria; phylum Bacillota; class Clostridia; order Oscillospirales; family Acutalibacteraceae; genus CAKTXU01. The sequence continues at coordinate 1,504 of CAKTXU010000527.1, read as the reverse complement.
GGAGGTATACCGCAGCTCGTAACCACGGGCCGCATTTTGCAGCTCTTCGGCCCGCTCACAGCAATGAGCGAAATCCGTCCGGCAGGCCTCCAGTTCCGCCCGTATCTGCTCATTCTGGCCGCCCAGCAGGGCGGTGGCCGCCGTCAGCTGGGACAGGCGGATGGTGATTTCCGACAGAGAGGAATCGGCAGTGACCGCCTTGACCCGGATATCCGATAAGCGCAGAGCCACGTCGGCGGCGGCGCGGGTCAGCTCATCGATCCGGCCGGAAAACTCGTCGCTGCTGCGGGACAGTCCCTCCATCTCGTCGGCCAGCGCCATCTGTCCGGCTTCGGCATCACGGATGGCGGCCTTTTTCCCCTCGATCTCCTCTTCCTTGCGCCGGATGTCGCCGTCGATGCTCTCGTCACCCGCCTCGGTGCGGGCGATATCCTCCCGCAAGCGTTCGATGGTTTCAGAGTTGTGGAAGATATCATTGCGCAACACCGCCACATCGGCGTCGCAGCGGGCGGCCTCCTCCTCAAGCGCCTGGGCGCCGCGCCGTGCCTCGTCCATCTGCACGATGAGAGCCTGGGCGGCCCGGGCGGATTCCTCCATCTCGGCCTCCAGAGCGTCGATAGCGTCGCCCGCGCCGTCGTATTGGGTACGGGCCAGCTCCAGCTTGGAATTCAGCTCGCGCAGCACCTCACGGGATTTTTCCGCGGTATGGAGCCACAGGCCGATTTCCAATTCCTTCTTTTCCCCGGCATATTCCAGGAACTTTTTAGCTTTGGCAGCCTGCTGCTCCAGCGGCCCGACCCGCTCCTCCAGCTCCCTGAGAATATCCCGCAGACGGAGCAGGTTTTCCTCCGTGGCCTTGAGGCGGCGCTCCGCCTCGTTCTTGCGAAACCTATATTTGGAAATGCCGGCGGCTTCCTCGAAAATCTCCCGGCGATCCTCCGACTTGGAGGCGACAATGTCCGCGATCCGCCCCTGGCCCACCATGGAATAACCATCCCTGCCCAGGCCGGTGTCCATGAAAAGCAGTTGCACGTCCTTGAGACGGACGGTGGCGTTGTTAAGCAGATATTCGCTGTCCCCAGACCGGTAATAGCGGCGGGTCACCTTGACGTCGTCGGCGTCGAAATCCAGCTTCCGGGCACTATTGTCGATGGTCAGGGACACCTCGGCAAAGCCCACCCCCCGGCGCTGTTCGGTGCCGTTGAAGATGACGTCCTCCATCTTGGAACCCCGCAGGTTTTTGGTGGACTGTTCCCCCAGCACCCAGCGGATGGCGTCGCTGATATTGGATTTGCCGCTGCCGTTGGGGCCCACGACGGCAGTGATACCGGCGCCGAAGGTCAGCAGCGTCTTGTCCGGAAAGGATTTGAAGCCGTGGATTTCCAGGGATTTTAAGCGCATATGCGTTCTCACTTCCTGCGCCCGTAGGCGTTGTTGGGATTGGCCGGATTCAGTCCCCGTAGCCCATGAGCTTCAGGGCCTCCCGGGCGGCCTGCTGCTCGGC
>CAKTXU010000526.1 GCA_934630995.1 uncultured Eubacteriales bacterium | reverse complement strand
TGGTGGGAACAACAGGGCTCGAACCTGTGACCCCCTGCTTGTAAGGCAGGTGCTCTCCCAGCTGAGCTATGCTCCCGAAAACGCCGCCGTCACTAGCGACGCTGTATATAATACTATAATTGACATCTCTTGTCAACCACAAAATCGAAAATTTTTCCCTGAAAAATCTCTCAGAATTTTCACTCAGCCTCTTCCCGGGATGCGACCATTTTTTCCAGGTCCGCTATGGTAAAATGATAAGTTTTGTCACAGAAGCTGCAGGTCGCCTCCACCCTGCCGTTTTCGTCCGGCAGGCTCAGCAGCTCCTCCGGTCGCATGGCCGAAAAAGCGCGCTCCACCCGCTCCCGGGAGCAGTTGCAGCGGTACACTGGCTCATATTCATCCAGAATGTCGTATGCAAAGCCAGCGAGCAGCTTGTCCATCATAATCCGCGGAGTCATCCCGCTTTCCAGCATCGCCGTGACGGAGGGCAGCGCCGCCACCGTTTCCTCCACCTGGTCGATAACTCCTTCCGGGCAGAAGGGCAGCAGCTGAACAAGAAAGCCCCCCGCGCATTTCACCGACAAGTCCGGATTGACCAGCACCCCCAGCGCGCAGACCGTAGGCACCTGTTCGCTGATCGCGTAATAGCTGGTGATATCCTCCGCTATTTCCCCCGACACCAGGGGGACTGAGCCGATATACGGCTGCGGCGCGCCGGTATCCCGCAGCACATGGAGCATCCCATCCCGCCCCACAGCGGTCCCCACGTCCAGCTTTCCGTTTGGCTTGAGAGGTATTTCCACCACCGGATGGGCGGCGTAACCCCGTACGTCGCCCCGGCTGTCGGATACGGCCATCACCGATCCCGCCGGACCGCCGCCGTCGATTTTCAGCGTCACGGTATCCTCCTGCCCCTTGAGCAGTATCCCCATCATGGAGGCCGCCGTCAGCAGCCGTCCCAAAGCGGCGGTCACCACCGCCGAGGTACCGTGAATCCGCTCCGCCTCCCCCACAATATCGGTGGTATCCATCGCCAGCGCCATTACCGTGGCATCCCGGGTCAGGCAGCGCAAGCATTTTCCCATCTCGTCTCTATCCTTCCGTCATGTTCCGTTCCGAGCGACAAACACCCACCGCTGGCAATCCGGTTTCGGTTCGTCGCAGGTCAAATCTGCGTATACCGCCAGAGGGATAAATCCCGCCTCACGCAGCAACCGTTCCACTGTTGGACGGGTATAAGCCCGTTCCCGCACCTCGTCGCTCAGACGATAATAGCGTTCCCCCTCCGGCAGGAAAAAATCCAGCCACATCTCCACCGTACAGTCCCGCTCCCGCAGACTGTTCCGCCAGACGCAGAGGAAATCCTCCTCCTCGAAGACAAAGGCGTTGTCCCTCAGAACCTCCCGATGCTTATATGGGGTGTTCATATCGAAAATAAACAGTCCGCCCGGCTCGATAAACAGGCGCAGTCGTCCGAAAACCGCGGCCAGATCCGCCGTTTTCAGCAGGTGGTTGAGGCTGTCCAGCGCACAGACAGCGCCGGACACCGTGCCATACAGATCCAGTCGGCGCATGTCCTGCTCCAGGAAAAGGACGTTCTGCCCCCTCTCCCCGGCCTTGACTGCGGCCTCAGCCAGCATGTCCGGGGACGAATCGACTCCCGTCATATCCACCCCCCGCTCCGCCAGGCACAGGGCCAGACTACCGGAGCCACAGGCCAAATCCAACAAAGAGGCGGGCGTCCCGCCGCCGTGGCGGGTAAAAAGGGACAGCAGATAATCCGCCCTCCGGCGGTAATCCACATCTCCCGTCAGCCGGTCGTAAAAC
>CAKTXU010000525.1 GCA_934630995.1 uncultured Eubacteriales bacterium | reverse complement strand
CGTCCATACCGGTATGCGCGACCAGTTTCTTGGGCATGGTTTGGGGAATATCGGTATCCAGAATGGCGATATCCGGGGTGATTTCGAAATCGGCAAGCGGATATTTGATATTGGTGGAATAATCGGTGATGACCGAGAAGGCCGTCACCTCGCTGGCGGTGCCGCTGGTGGAGGGAATAGCCACAAAGATAGCCTTGTTCCGCAGCCGGGGCATGGTGAAGGGATCCTTGATGTCGTCAAAGGTCTTCTCCGGATGCTCGTAGAACACCCACATGGCCTTGGCCGCGTCGATGGGGGAGCCGCCGCCGATGGCGATCAACACGTCCGGCTCGAATTTCCGCATAGCCTCCGCGCCGCGGAATACCGTCTCGATGGAGGGATCCGGCTCGATGCCTTCAAACAGCTCCACCTCCATGCCGGCTTGCTTGAGGACGTCCTCCACCCTCTGCAGGAAGCCGCCCCGCTTCATGGAACTGCCGCCGGTGAGAATCATCGCCTTTTTGTGCCCCTTCAGACAGGAAAGCTCATCGATGGCGTGAGGGCCGTAGTACAAATCTCTCGGTAAGGTGAAACGTGCCATATGTCATTCCTCCAACACGATGTTTTTTCGCCGGGGCGGTTACGCCGCCCCTTCAGGCTGTTATTATTTTAACATACATTCGTCTTGACGGGTAATGTATAATAAGCATGAAGGCCATATGCCATATGATATAACTGGAAACGCGCCGCAATACTTGGTAAAGGGGAAGCGTATATGAATCTGACGCACCTGCGCTATATCGTGGAGGTTGAAAAGACCAAATCCATTACCAAAGCGGCACAGAACCTATATATGGGCCAACCCAATCTCAGCAAGGCCATCAAGGAACTGGAGGGTGAGCTGAACATCACCCTGTTCCGCCGCACCGCCAAGGGGGTGGAGCCCACCCAGAAAGGAGCCGAGTTTCTGGGCTACGCCAAAACCATCCTCTCCCAAGTCGACGAGCTGGAATCCATGTATAAGCCCCACAACAACCCGGTGGTCAGTCTGAACCTTTCGGTGCCCCGGGCATCCTATATCGCCGCCGCCTTTGCCGATTTCCTGGGCGGTATGGACCGGGACGCCCACATGTCGGTCCGCTACCGGGAAACCAATGCCATCAAGGCGGTCAACGATGTGGCGTCCGGGGAATCGGATATGGGTATCATACGGTATCAGACCATCTATGAGCCCTATTTTCTCAGCCTGATTAAAAACAATTGGCTGCAATACGAGGTGCTGCGTGAGTTTCACGACTGCCTGGTCATGTCGGAGGAACACCCGCTGGCGAAGCTGGACGAAGTGCCCTACCACATGCTGGACGGCTACACTGAAATCATCCACGGGGATTTTCAGGTACCCTCCCTTTCCCTGAATGAAATCAAAAAATCCGCCGAATTTCGGGCCGCCAACAAGAAAATTTATGTCTACGACCGGGGCAGTCACCTGGATATCCTGGAACGGGTGACCGACACCTTTTTATGGGTCTCCCCCATTCCCGAAGGCATCCTGCGGCAGCACCGCCTGGTACAGAAGGAGTGCCTCCCCCGCGGGGCGCTGAACCGGGATGCGCTGATCTTTCCCGTGGACACGGAGCCAAGCCCCTGCTGCCGGGATTTCATCGCTTTCCTCAAGGGCCTGGCGCCGGATTTCCACTTGTAAACGACTAGATAAGAACGCCGCAGCTGTCATTGCTTGTTATCGAACTGCTGACGATATTGGCTGAAATCGCTCAACGCCCGCGCCGTTTTCCGGCGCGGGCTTGTTTCATAAGAGCCTCATTGGAGCCTCATTC
>CAKTXU010000524.1 GCA_934630995.1 uncultured Eubacteriales bacterium | reverse complement strand
CTCCTGTTCAGTCTCGGTGTCCTCCGCCTCCCCGCCGGATACGCCCAGGGCGGCCATGGCGTCCTGAATCTTCTGCATGCTGTCCGGTGAGCTCAGCAAATCGTTGAGCTTCTGTGTTAAATCATCCATGGTGCTGCCTCCTTCCCGCCCCGGCCGCGTTTATTTCTTCTTGCTGTTATTCAGCAGCTGCTGAATGAGCTTCTGTGCCTCAGGGGACTGGACCACCTGCTCAGCCTTGGATTTATCGGAGACTACGGCGTTGAGCTTCGCGGCCTCCTCCGGCTTCATGTTCGCTGTCAGGCCGCTCACATCGCCGTTCTGTATGGTTTTCGCAAAGGCCTCCGGCGTCATGCCCAGGCGTTTGCTGGCAAATTGGATCAGGGCCTGGAGCTGCGCCTGGGTTGGGGCGTTTTGGTTGTTTTTCTCGGGCATGGGGGAATCAACACCTTTCCTGATATTGTATACCTATGTGGATGAACGCGGAAATATGAATCGGATTGCGGGCGCGGCAGAGCTGCCGTTCAACGGATGAAAGGGGGATGAAATTCATGCGGATACTGGTGGTATCGGATACTCACGGCGATGCCTGGGCCTTACAGCGGGCGGTAGAGGCGCAGCCGTCCGCCCGGACGGTCATCCATCTGGGAGACGGCGCCCGGGAAGCAGAGGATATGGCGGATAAGTTCCCGGACAGGGACTTCTGCATCGTGCGGGGAAACGGTGACTGGGGCGCGGGAGGAACATTGTCCTTTACAGGGGAGGCGCTGCTGGGTGGCAGACGGTTCTTTTTTACCCACGGCCACCTTTATGATGTCAAAATGGGATTCTATCGGGTAGTGTGTGCCGCCCGGGAGCGGCGGGCGGACATCCTGCTCTTCGGCCACACCCATGAACCGCTGACCGATTACGACGAAGGGCTTTACATAATGAATCCGGGAAGCCTGGGCCGGGGACGCGGCACCTATGGATTGGTGGATATCACACCGGCGGGTGTTGTGATGAATATCGTGGAGCTGAGGGATTGAAAGGCGGATGACGGCGATGGGCGGCGAAACGCTGCGGGGACTGCACACGAAGGAGCTGGGAAGATGGGCGGTGTATCTGCCGCAGGTCGATTCCACCAACCGGTATCTCAAGGACAACGGGGCGGGCTTTCCTCATGGGGCCCTGTGCTACACGGGGCTGCAAACCGCGGGGCGGGGGCGGCTGGGTCGGACCTGGACGGCGCCGGACGGTGAAACCCTGGCGATGTCGGTCCTGTTCCGCCCAATCGGCGGGGCCGCCGCCTGCGGCCTGCGCCAGCTCCCGCTGCTCTGCGGACTCGCGGTGGCGGAGGCGGTGGAGGACATGTCCGGCGCATCCTGTGCAATCAAGTGGCCTAATGACAGTATATGCGGCGGACGCAAAGTGTGCGGCATTCTTTGCGAAAGCCGCGTCATGCCGGATGACTTTTTTACAGTGGCGGGAATGGGCGTCAATCTGACGCAGACAGCGGAGGAATTCGAAGCGCAAGGGCTTATGAATGCCGGCTCCCTGTCTATGCTGACGGGGAGAAAGGTTCCTGTGGGGGAGATGGCCGCCGCCGTGCTTAACCGGCTGGAGCCGTTGTGGGAAATATATCAGGCGGAGGGCTTCTCCCCTTTACGAAGCGCCTATGAGGCGCGCTGCTTGACGGTAGGGAAAGCCGTCCGCGCCCTGTCGCCCGACGGTGAACTGCTGCAGGAGGGAACCGCCGTCGGTATCGATACGGAGGGGCGCCTTTTGGTGGATACCCCGGCGGGGAGGCGGGCATTGGATGCCGGAGAAGTGTCCATT
>CAKTXU010000523.1 GCA_934630995.1 uncultured Eubacteriales bacterium | reverse complement strand
GTATATGGGCACGGCGAAAATTGGCTACTGGTTTTTTACGGGGGCTCGCGCGCCGGAGGGAGGGATGAAAAATCATTGCTTTTCAGGGGGGCCATGTCATGCTATACTTGTAATAAAGCTGGCCCTGCGAGGGTTTAAGGAATAGGGGGGATGCGCGTTGTTTCTGGCTCTGACCTTTGCGGTCCCGGAGGAAAGGGACGCCTTCGCCTATATATATAATCAGTATAAGGGGCTGATGCTGCGCAAGGCGGCCGCCATCCTGCACGATGAGATGCTGGCGGAGGATGCGGTCAGCGAGGCCTTTCTCCGCATCTACCGGAACATGCACAAAATAGAGGATCCCGCCTCCGGCCGGTGCCTCGCCTTTGTCATGACGATTGTGAAGAACACGGCGCTCACCCTGCTGGAGCGGGAGCACAAGCAGCCGGTATCCCTGGAGGAAGAGGACAGAGAGGATCCCTTCGATTTGGAGCAGCACGTCCTGTCGGAAATCACCTCTGAGGAAATCCTGCGGATTCTGGACGGGGTCAGTGAGGAGCTGCGCAGCGTCTTTCTGCTCAAATACGCCTATGACCTGTCCCACCGGCAGATAGGGAAGCTGCTGGGCATCAGCGAGAACAACGTGACGGTCCGGCTCCATCGGGCCAGAAAGAAAATCGCGGCGATACTGATAAAGGAGGGATATGCGGTTGAAAAATAATCGTGATGCCGACCGGATATTCCGGGAGCTGGCCGAAAGATACGCGCAGGCCGATGGGGAACGCCTGCGCGGGGAGCTGGAGGGGCTGGAAACGGCGGCCGCCGCTTATCCCCGCCTCGACCGGAAAGTGGGGACGGGGGCAAAGGAACGCCGCTCCAGACGTCTCGTCCTGGGATTAGCGGCCGCCGCGGCCTGCCTGCTGGTGGTTCTGGCCGTGCCGGTCCTGCCGGGACTGCTCAAGAGGGAGCAGGCATCCTCTTCCCAGCCTGCCTCCGATACGGCGATTGCCTTCACCTATACCCTGCCGGTCAATCTGACGATGGCCGGAACCGAGCAGGACGCGGGCCAGACCATCTATACGCTGCGGGACAGCGGGGGAGACGACGTGGTGATGGTGCTGGAGCGGGCGGAACTCCCCCCACAGGCGGAGGATATGCGCACGATCAGGATAAACGGCGCCGCGGCCTATGCGCGGGCGGAAGCCGACTATGCGCTGCTTCTGTTCCGCAAGGACGGCGTCCTGTATACCCTGACCTGCCGGTATGAGCTGGACACCCTGCTGGAGCTCGCCAAAGAAATTTTGTGACGCCGCCGGGCGGGCTGTAATGTTTAGGGGCGCCGCCGGGTTATCCCTTATGAACAGGAAATCCACCGGAATGAGGAGGCGTGCATAATCATGTATAAGCAAAAACAGACGGCGGGCTTCATCCTTCTTTCCCTGCTGTTAACCGGGGCTTTGGCGCTGGGCGGCTGCTCGGGGGCCAAGTCCTCGGTGTGGCCCGGATATCAGGACGAAGGGAAAGAACCGCCGTATGAGGCCCCGGGAACGAACGGTGAAACCTATCTGGCCATCGATGAAAACCGCGAAACCGCCGCAGGCGAGGCGTCCACCGTCACCTTTTCCCTGAAGGTGGACACCGCCGCCTACGCCAATGTGACCCGCTATCTGGAAAGCGGAAACCTGCCCCCCAAGGACGCGGTGAGGACGGAGGAGCTCCTCAACTATTTCCGCTATGAGGGGAAGCTGGAAGAAGCCGACGCGCCCTTCTCCGTCTATACGGAAATCGGGCCGTCGCCCTTTCATCAGGAGAAACAGATGGCCTTCATCCGGGTGAAAAC
>CAKTXU010000522.1 GCA_934630995.1 uncultured Eubacteriales bacterium | reverse complement strand
GCAAAACACTGTATCCTCAGAAAGAAAAGAAGCCGAAGCCCAAACATTCCGAAAAAAGGAAAAGAAAAAAACAGGAAGGCAGGACTCCTTCCATCGGCGATATGTTCAAAGAGGACGGAGTCGGGGTAACGCTTGCCTATCTCAAGGAGATCGCCGACCTATCGATTATCACCTTGAAGAAGGCCCTGCGTATTCTGGTAGCGGATCGCCTCACGCTGGATTTGACCATCGCGACCGGGGACCCGGCCCAAACGGCTATTTATTACGGTACCGCGTGCGCAGTCGTTTACCCGGCCCTAGCTGCTATTGAAACGGCCGTGACCGTACGCAGGCGGGATATCCGGGTAACGGCGGATTTTGAGGCGGAAAAAGGGCGGGCTTCCTTTGAACTACGGCTCCACGCAAGTGTTCTTCGTATACTCATTTCTGCGGGCGGTTTATTATGGCGGTTTGTGACGCAAACTATCAGGCAGAAGGAACAGAAAGAAGCGCAGCAAAAGCTGGCTGAAAACAGGAGGTAAAAGTAATGGACAATCATGTGCAGGGGCTGCTGGGCGTTTCCATGGAAAAAATTCGGGAGATGGTGGACGCCAATACCGTCATCGGGGAGCCGATCAGTACACCGGATGGGACCACTCTCATCCCGGTGTCAAAAATTTCCTACGGCTTTGCCGCCGGCGGGTCGGATCTGCCCAATAAAGCGGGGGCCAATTTATTCGGAGGCGGCAGCGGTGCCGGCATCAATGTCACGCCTGTGGCCTTCCTGGTAATTTCCGGGGGAGATGTGCGGCTGCTGCATATTGTATCCAAACCAGATTCCACCGATAAAATCGTGAATCTGGTTCCGGATTTGGTCGATAAGGTGAGCAGTCTGTTCGGTAAGAAAAAAGAAAAAACCGAGCAGACGACCGTGGAAGCAGGGGAGGGCAGTACCACAGTGACCGTCACTGAAACAGCAAAAAAGGAATAATCGCCGGCACAGGATTCATGGATTGCCGCCCGCCTGCATACGTTTAGGATGAATGGTGGGTGGTATTGTGATATTGACAACTCGAAAATGGGTGGCTGGATGGCTGTCCGCCTTCTGTCTGGTTTCGCTGTGCCCGTATGTCGCCGGGGCGGAGGCGGAGCCGCCGCCGATATCCTCTCTGTCCGCAGTGGTTTATGAGCCGGAATCCGGTCGGGTGCTTATGGAAAAGGATGCTCATACCCCGCGGGCTATGGCGAGTACGACCAAACTGATGACGGCCTTGCTGGCGATGGAGCTGTGCGCTCCCGACGAGGAGATCACCGTTCCCAAGGAAGCCGTGCTTGTGGAGGGCTCTTCCCTTGGTCTGCGGGCGGGGGATAAGATAACCATGTCGGATTTGGTTACCGGACTCCTGCTGGAATCCGGAAACGACGCCGCCAATACGATTGCTATGGTTGTTTCGGGTAGCCTGCCTGCCTTTGCTGAAAAAATGAACGCAAAGGCCGCTGAACTGGGAATGAAGGAAAGCACCTTTGTCACTCCCTCAGGCTTGGATGAGGGGGGACACGCCGCCTCTGCCTACGATATGGCTCTGCTGGGCGCCGCTGTGCTAAAAAATCCCCGTCTGGCGGAAATCGTCGCCACCAAGACAGCGGTAATATCCTTTGGCGATCCACAGCGGCGGGTGACGGTGAGTAACCACAATAAGCTGTTGTCGCTGTACCCCTATGCCGTGGGCATGAAAACGGGGTTTACAAAAAAATCCGGCCGATGTCTGGTTTCCGCCGCGAAAAAAGACGGCGTCACCCTCGTTGTCGTCACCCTGAACGGCGGCGATTATTGGAATGATCATATGG
>CAKTXU010000521.1 GCA_934630995.1 uncultured Eubacteriales bacterium | reverse complement strand
CGGCAATCCAGTCCCAAAATGGGCCGTCCGTCGGAATGCAGGTTGCCCACCGCCTCCAGCCGCCGGGACACCGCCTCCGCTTCCTCCAGCCCGGGCAGCAATATCAGGCTGTGGACCTTGCGCACCCGATCATTTTTCTTATAGATGGTGCTGATTTCCCCTGTCACGACAAAGCGGGGAGCGGGCGCGTCCGCCCCGCCTCCCTCCCGGCGACAGTCCTCCCGCAGAATGTACAGCCCTTCCTCAGCGGGAACCAGCTTTTCCTTGAGCTCGGCTCTCCAGGCAGGGTGGGTAAAATCCCCTGTCCCCACCAGGCCTATCCCCTTTTTCCGGGCCCATACATCCAGCAGCTCGGGCACACAGTCCCCGCTGGTTGCCCGGGAATATTTAGAATGAATATGCAGATCCGCGATGTACATAGAGCTCTCCCTCCTCTGTCATAAACCGTCTCAAACGGTTTGTTCTTCTCATTGGCAAGCATGCATAGCCGCCCGGTGGGAGGCCGTCGATTCTCCAGCGTTCGGCAAACAGCGGCGTATTCCATTCTTTTACTATTTTACGCGGCATGGCGATTTATTGCAAGCCGTACGGAAGGCACTGGGCCTCCCTAACCGCGGCCATGGATGAGTGCGAGCCCTCTCCCCCGGCGCGTCTCTAGGAAATCCGGGAATTGTACTCCTCTCTTCGCACCGAAAAGACCAGATGAGGCATGTCTATTCCATAGTAACGCTTGAGCTCCCGGCCCCGCAGGACCATGCCGTTGCGCCGCGCCACGGCCTGAGACGGCAGGTTGGAATCCCGGATGATGGAGAACACCTCCTGCGCGCCCAGCGTTTCAAAGGCATATCGTTTGCAGGCCACGGCCGCCTCGGTGGCATACCCCTTATGCCAGTGGACCCTTTCAAAGAGATAGCCCACCTCCAGCACCTGCCTGTCCCCCCAGGGCTGCATGGTCAGACCACACTGGCCGATAATCTCTCCCGTTTCAGCAAGTATCACCGCCCATAGGCCGAAGCCGTATTGCTCATAGCGGGAACGCTGTCTCTCCAGCCATTCCCAAACCTCCTCATCGGAGAATGCATGGGCATAAGCGGTCATCGCCGCCGGATCCTGCAGCACACGGCAGAGGGCATGAAAATCCTCCGGCATCATCCGCCGCAGACGCAGGCGCGCCGTCTCCAACACAAAATCCGCCATCATTCCCACCTTTCTTCAACTCCGTTACCGGCCGGCGGCCCGGCGGCAGGCCCGCGGATTCTCCCCATACACCTTGAGAAACGCCCGATTGAAGGTCCGTGGGCTGTCAAAGCCGCAGTCATAGGCGATTTCAGTCACCGTCCTGTCGGTGCTGCGCAGCAGCTCCCGGGCATAGTTGACCCGGATATGGTTGAGATACTCGTTAAAGCCGGTGTGAAGCTTCTGGGAAAACACCCGGGAGAGGTGGCATTTGCTGACCCCCAGGGCCTGAGCCGCTGTTTCCAGGGTCATGGATTTCTGATAGTTTTCCAGAATATAGGATACCACCCGCCGGGCCAAATCCCGATAGGGAGCCGCGCCCGGCTCCAGCTCCAGATACGGCCACAGCCGCGCCAGGATTATCTGGAGATACGCGCGGGAGACGGCCGGTGCCTCGTCCCCCTCCTCCGTCATATGCAGCAGGCGGCACAGGGCGTGAGGGACATCCTCATTCAGCCGTTCCCGTCCCAGCAATGGGCACCGGGGCTGGCAGGAGAGCAAATCCTGCCGGTATTCCCCCGCCAGATGGGGCCCGGCGATGAGCACCAGGCACCGCGCAGGCTCCTCCTCCGGCTTATAGCTGTGCACGCAGCCTGGGAA
>CAKTXU010000520.1 GCA_934630995.1 uncultured Eubacteriales bacterium | reverse complement strand
TGCAGAACACCCCGGTTTGGGCCTTCCATGGGGATGAGGATACCACCGTCCATGTGGAGGAAAGCGTCTGGATGACGGAGGCCGTCAACGCCTGCGGCGGCGACGCACGGCTGACAATTTACGAGGGCGTGAGCCACGACAGCTGGGTGCAGGCGTATAACGACCCGGCGCTGTATACCTGGATGCTGTCTAAGCAAAAGTCTCTGTGACACAATCGGACGGGGGCGCGGCGACGTGTCCCTCGTCATGCTTTTTATACAGATATGTTGAGAAGGAGCGGACGGCATGAAACTGTGGGCCGGGCGGTTTTCCAAGGAAATCGACCAGAAAACCAATGATTTCAATTCCTCCATCGCGTTCGACTGCCGGATGGCGCAGGAGGATATCGCCGGCAGCATGGCCCACGCCGCCATGCTGGCGAAGCAGGGGATCATCTCCCGGGAGGACGGTAGGAAGATTCAGGAGGGGCTGGCCGGTATCGCGGCCGATCTCCAGGCGGGTGTACTGGCCGTCGATCCCGGGGCGGAGGATATCCACACCTTTGTGGAGGGGGAGCTGACCGCCCGTATCGGGGACGCGGGAAAGCGGCTGCATACCGGCCGCAGCCGCAACGATCAGGTGGCGCTGGATATCCGCCTGACCCTGAAGAATCTGGCGGCCCCTCTGCGGGAGCAGCTGAGGGAGCTGGTCGGGGTGCTCTGCGGCCAAGCGGAAACCCACGCCGGCGCCATCATGCCCGGCTATACCCATCTGCAGCGGGCGCAGCCCATCACCTTCGGCCATCATCTGCTGGCCTACGCGGAGATGTTCCTGCGGGATATGGGCCGTCTTGACGACGCCGTGGCCCGGATGGACGTGTCCCCCCTGGGCAGCGGGGCGCTGGCCTCCACCCCCTATCCGCTGGACAGGCAGGCCGTGGCCGAGGCCCTGGGACTGTCCGGCGTGACCCACAATTCCCTGGACGGGGTGTCCGACCGGGATTTCTGCGTGGAGCTGGCGGCGGCCCTGTCCCTGGTGATGGTCCATCTCTCCCGCTTTTCGGAGGAAATCATCCTCTGGTGCTCCTGGGAGTTTAAGTTCATCGAGCTGGACGACGCCTTTTCCACCGGTTCCTCCATCATGCCGCAGAAGAAAAATCCCGATATTGCCGAGCTGGTCCGGGGGAAATCCGGCCGTGTGTTCGGCGATCTGATGGGGCTGCTGAGCATGCTCAAGGGTCTGCCCCTGGCGTACAACAAGGATATGCAGGAGGACAAGGAGGCGATTTTCGACGCCTTCGACACGGTGCGGATGTGCCTGACCGCGTTCATTCCGATGATAGACACCATGCGGGTTCTCCCGGACAATATGCGGCGGGCGGCCGCCGGGGGCTTCATCAACGCCACCGACTGCGCCGATTATCTGGTGGGGAAGGGCCTGCCCTTCCGGGACGCCTACAAGGCCACGGGCAGCCTGGTGGCCTTGTGCATCGACAAGGGCCTGACGCTGGAAACCCTGCCTCTAGAAGCGTACCGGGAGGTTTGCCCCCTGTTCGACGAGGGCGTGTTCGAATCCATCTCGCTGGAGCGGTGCGCGGCGATGCGGCGGGTATACGGCGGCCCGGCCCCTGAGAATGTCCGGGCCCAGGCGGCGCGGGTGCGCGGCCTGCTGGCGGCGGAATAGTATAACCGACACTTTATGGTGAAAGGCTTGGTAAGCGATGATAAAAGCGGGTATTCTGGGGGCCACCGGCTACGCCGGCGTGGAGCTGGCGCGGCTTCTTCTCCGCCATCCGGCGGCGGAGCTGGCGGCGGTTGGCTCCGTCTCCTTTGAGGGGCAGGCGCTGGACACGGTGTATC
>CAKTXU010000519.1 GCA_934630995.1 uncultured Eubacteriales bacterium | reverse complement strand
CAGCGGTATTCTCCCCTTTCACCGGTTCACGTCCTCCCCCTCATACTTTTTCCACAGCAGGCCCACCGCGTGAAGGCAGCCCCGGTTGGGACTATAGAGAACGGTACGGTCAACGCTGCGGGCGCGGATGATATTGGCCTTGAGCATAATCGCCAGATGGTAATAGGCATGGGTGCCGGTGAAGCCCAGCTCCTGATCGATATCCTGGACGGTGACCTCCCCTTTCCGCACAAGGAGCTCCAGAATTTTCAGCCGGTTCTTTTCCCCCAGGGCGTTGAAGAGGACATCCAGCTCCGGCAGCCCCCGGCGGCTGCTCAGATAGTCGGCCATGTCCGCATAATCGACGCCCAGAAACATCACCGATTGTTCCTTGAAAAATTCAAAATACAGACGGTTCTTTAACAGTAAATTGAACGTGACATAGACTTCCCGGAATGCGGCGAAGGAATCTTCGCTTTTCTGGAGCCGTTTTGCCAGGTCGCGCAAATCGAACCGCTGTTCCCGCTCGTTCAGGAGGGCGGCGCTCTTCTCATACATGCGGGAAAGCATCGCGGCTTTCACCGTCAATTCCTTTGACAGCAGCCGCGTCACCACCGCCGGTTCGTAAAAAAAGGCGTACAGGCTGCTTTTCAGCGAGGCGTCATAGGCGGATTCCCGTATCCACGCGCTGATTTGCGAGGTGGAGGGAGGATTCTCCGGCGATTCCCACTTGCCGGGGAAATAAAAATCCATGGCCATAGCGGTCAAATGCCGGAAATCGGTCAGGACCTCCTGCACGACCGTCAAGTCGTAGCTGGTGGTGAAAATCTCCTTATAGGGTTCAAAGCAGGCCCGGGTTATCAAGGACTGCCCATCCTCCTGGAGATGAAAGAACAAATGCAGCTCGTCCGGGATATCGCTTCCCAGCGCGAGGACACGGTCAAAATAGGCCGTGTCCTCTTCCGCCTTGTTATAGTTGATATAGTTGGTCAGACAATAGTCCTTGTTGAAATGCAGAATGAAATAATAAAACAAATCATAGGTGAAGCCCGGTTCCCGGACAAAGCGAATCGTTGCCACAGGTCATGCGCCCCCTCTCGCGGCATCACGGCTTTCTTTCAGAAGGAATTGAATATGCTGATTTGCCATCCGCCGGTTTCTTCGCCGGTTGTCTCCACGGAATTTCGTGCGGTCTTCACGGTCATAAGGTTTCGATTGAGACTGTAGTAGATAGTCGGCCCCCTGTTGCAGCTTCGGAGAATGTTAACCTTGAGCATAATCGTCAGGTGATAATAGAGATTGGCGCTGGTAAAACCCAGCCTCTGTATGATATCCGAAGCGGTGACTTCCTCAACCTGTTCGATAAGGCTGAGGATGGTTTCTTCCTCTTGTTCTTCGACGGGGTCCAGAGCCACGGACTGGATGTTTTCCTCCGGCGCGTTGTCTGCAGCGCCCAATGCCGCCTGTTGATCCAGAGAGTACAGGTAGTCCACCATATCCCTATAATCGTAGCCAAGACACAGGACCACATGCTTCTCAAAGAATGTACCATAAATATGGTTTTTCGCTAACAAGCAAAAGGACACATAAACATCGGGAAAATCCAAATCAAATTGCAGATTCCCGCAGTTCCGAAGCTGCTCCCGCAAAGCCTCCAAATCGAACTTCTGCTTCTGCTCATAAAGGAGGGCGGCGTTTTCCACATACAGACGGGACGCAATCGAAGCCTTGGCCTCCAGCTCCTGCGACAGCAGCCCCGCCACCACCGCGGGTTCAAAGAAAAAGGCGTACAGGCTGCTTTTCAGCGAGGCGTCATAGGCGGATTCCCGTATCCACGCGCTGATTTGCGGGGCCGTAGGC
>CAKTXU010000518.1 GCA_934630995.1 uncultured Eubacteriales bacterium | reverse complement strand
GGCTCCGATCACGCCATAGCAGTTTCCGGCGGTAAATTTCAAATCCACATGAGAAAAAAGATTTTGCCCGTTAAAATTCAGGCTGACATTTGAAACAGTAATCATGGCTCCTCCCACATTTTTACAAGTCTGCCGTTCATTGTAGCATACCGGGGGAGAAATGTAAACCACACTGTTTTTTTATCCTGCCGGCAAAGCCGGTGGCATATCGACGGCGCGGGTTCGTCCAAGCTCCGTCTGCACCTCCCGCAGCCGTTCCGCCTCCTTGCGCCGGACCCATAAGGCTCGGCTGGTGCGATAAAGCGGAGCCACATAGAAATATGGTACGAGTAAAAGGCAAGTCAGCAGCCAGCCGGAGAAACCGGCAGCCATCCAGGCCGCTTCCCCTACCCGTCCCTTCATCAGCTGTTTCCCGCGCCGTAGAGCGCCACGCACCGTCTTCTCCTCCGCTAGAAAGTATTGGGCCGGCATGTATCGCAGGAGTATCAGCTGCATAGTGACGAAACCGGCCAGCAGGGCGAACAACCCGAAGAAGCCGCAGAACAGGATTTGTATATTGGCGACCGGATCGTCCCCTCCGCGCTGAAAGAGCAGCTGCCCATATCCTAGAAGCATGGCGGCGGGAAGAGTGCAGACAGAGCCCCACAGCAGCCGGTACCACCAGAGTATCAGCCGCCAGCGAACCGCCCTACCATAGCTTCCTCTGGTGTAACAGCACCGTAGGATGCCGGAGGATACATACTCTGTGCGGGCAGGATCGGCCGTGCGGTAATAATACGCGGCCTGCCCCGCCCGCAGTGGCGAGGTCACCAGTATGTCTAGAAGAACAATCCCCACAATAATCAACGCATGAGGCAGCATACCGGGATTCACTACCAACTCGTCAAAATGCAGAACCGTTTCGATGCCGATGCCGCTGAGCCGCAAGGATAACACCTCCAGCAGCAGCAGGACCAAGCCCGCCGTCACCAGCATCCATTCCGCCGCCATCGCGCCCCGCCATTGCCCCTTGAGCCGTTGGCGCGCTTGCTTAGCCAGTTTCATCCGCGATCACCACCCGGATTTCAGTATGCCCGAAAAATACAGGGTTTATAAAAACGGATCTGCGAGATTGTCGCAGATCCGTTATATCTCTATGCGGTTATTCCCAGGTTTTCCAGATTTCCGGACAATAACCTACCGTCGCCTGCCGCCCGTTTCGCACGATAGGTGTTTTGAACAGACCGGGATGAGTCAGGAGCTTCTCCTCCCTTTGACTTTCCAGCGCCAGATGGGCGATGAAGCAGGATTCGTATTCCTTCGAATTTTCATCGAGGAGTGCACCGAGGCCACCCACCGCCGCCTTGACGCTGCGGTATTCCCCGGCGCTCATCCCGTATTTTGCCACATCTATCAACTGATAACGGATACGGCGTTCCTTGAAATAGCGTTCCGCCTTCCTTGTATCGAAGCATTTGGCCTTTCCGAAAATCTGAATATTCATCGTTAACTTCCTCCGCCCCCCAAAGTAAACTCAGTATACCACGGCAGGGCCGGGCTTGCCAAGCCTTTTACGCTTTGACCAAATCGGCGGCCAAAACGCGGCCGGTATAGACCGGCTTGACGGGCTCTGTGCTGACGAGAATAACATCCCCCTCGATTTTGCGAACGTATAGTGTAGCCTCCCGTACCCAGGACGACATACTAGTACCGTCTGCGAAGGTTGTCACACCGGGGCGTATCTTCACCTTTTCTCCCACAGTGAAGGAAGGGGCGGGCGTATTGCCACCAGACACCGGAATCCGGAGGATTTGTCCGGGACGGATCAGATTGGGATCCGCCAGATTGTTCACCTCGGCTAGA
>CAKTXU010000517.1 GCA_934630995.1 uncultured Eubacteriales bacterium | reverse complement strand
GTACGGCAGCATCCGCCGGCTGGACACCGCTCCGCTGGAGCCAATCCTGCAGCAGCTTTTCCTGCGGGCCTGTCTGCTCCTTCCCGGCGCCTGCGTCTGCGACGACAACGGCGCCGGCATCATCACCGAGGCCATCAATCAGCTCAATGCCGCCGCGCTGGCCCATGATTTTCTGGAGCGGGAGAACTGGCTGCGCGCTCTGCGGGAAACCGCCGGGCGGGACGATCTCAACACCCGCTGCTCCGGCTTTGCGGCGGCGATCTTGCTCGAACGGGGAGAGATGGACACCGAGGCGCTGTCGACCGAGGTACAGCGCCGCCTGTCCAAGGGCGTGCCCGCGGATTTGGGAGCGGGCTGGTTCCAGGGGCTGGCGATGAAAAACCGCTACGCCCTGATTGCGCGGCTGTCTCTGTGGGAGAGCCTGAGCGGCTATTTGGATACCCTGGATGAGGAGGAATTCAAGCGCGCCCTGGTATTTCTGCGGCGTGCCTTTGCGGATTTCACCCCACGGGAAAAGAGCGATATCGCTGAAAATCTCGGGGAGATCTGGCAGCTGGATGTCCTGACCGTCAGCGAAGCGGTAAACGCGCCGTTGGATGAGGAGGCACAGTCACTGCTGGAGAGCCTCGGCGATTTCGACTTCGGCGATATATGAGGGGGAATGGGAGCATGGACAACACGCAGCGCCTGGCCCGCTGGCGGCTCATCCTGGGACAGGACAGCCAGGAACGGTTTTCTGCACTGGGCGCGCCGGAACTCGCGGGAGAATACGATTTGATGGACAGGGCCCTGGCGGCCATCTATAACCGCACCGAATCCGGCGGCTTCGGCCGGGGAGCGGGACACGGTCCGTCCAATCCGCAGCTTTCGCGGTGGCTTGGCGATGTGCGCACCCTGTTCGACAAGGACCTGGTCACCATCATCCAGGGGGACGCCATGAACCGCTGCGGGCTGAAGCAGTTGATTTTCGAACCCGAGCTGTTGGAAAATCTCGAGCCCGACGTGAGCCTGGCCTCCACCATTCTGCTGCTCAAGGATCAGATTCCCAAGCAGAGCAAGGAGAGCGTCCGCGTTTTCATCCGGAAAATCGTCGAGGAGATAAACAAGCTGCTGGAGCAGGATATCCGCCGCGCGGTGACTGCGGCGGTGAACCGCCGCCGGCATTCGCCCATCCCCTCGGCCTCAGCGCTCGACTATAAGACCACCATCTCCCGAAATCTGAAGAATTACCGGCCGGAACTGAAAACCATCGTGCCCGAGCGCTTCTTTTTCTTTGACCGGACCAGTACCACCGCCGCCAACAAGTGGACGGTGATCCTGGATATCGATCAGAGCGGCTCCATGGGAGAGTCGGTGATTTATTCCTCCGTTATGAGCTGTATCCTCGCCAGCATGTCCAGCCTGAAAACCCGGATCGTGGCCTTTGACACCTCCATCGTGGATCTCACGGAAAAGAGCGGCGATCCGGTGGACCTGCTTTTCGGCTTTCAGCTCGGAGGCGGCACCGATATCGACAAGTCGGTGGCCTATTGCCGGCAATTTGTGGAGAATCCGGCCAAAACCATCTTCTTCCTCATCACCGATTTGGACGAGGGCGGGAACCGCGCCGCCCTTCTCCGCCGGCTGGAGGAGATGAAGGCGTCGGGGATCACGGTCATCTGCCTGCTGGCTCTGGCCGACGGCGGACGGCCGTATTACGACGCCCAGATGGCCCAGCGGGTGGCGGGCCTGGGTATCCCCTGCTTCGCCTGCAATCCCGAGCGGCTGCCTCAGCTGCTGGAGCGGGCCTTCCGTGGGCAGGACCTGGCCGCCTTTCAGAAGGAGTTCGAAAAGCGCAAGGGTTA
>CAKTXU010000516.1 GCA_934630995.1 uncultured Eubacteriales bacterium | reverse complement strand
ACGCCCGTGAGGAATTCTCCCGAGCTATCGCCACCTACCTCGAAGGCGTTGCGATGCGCCGTAGCCAGGGCGCTAACACCTCCACCGCCGCCGCGAGCGACCACAGCCAGCCCACGTCCAGGGTCAGGAAGAGAAAGCCGGGCCGCGCCGCTTCCACACGGGAGAAGCGGGAATCCCGGGACAGGATTTCCGCCACCTCTCCCGCGATGTCCATAGGCGGCCGTCCGTCCCGCTTGGCCTGCGCGAAAGCGCCGTTGCACTGAAACTGGCACAGCTCCGGCCGGTCGGAAACGCCGACCTCCCCCAGAGACGGATCGAAGCCGCGGGCCGCGAAAGCGTCGGAGACAATGCCGGTCAGAAGTTCCACGATGGTTTTCATGGGTTGCCCTCCCACTGCAAAATATGCTCTATTGTATCACAGAGGAGGCTTCCTGTCGACGGATTTTTTGCGATAAGCCAGCCATTCATACACATAAAGCAGAGCGCAGCCGGCCGCGTAGCAGGCGATATCCCACCAGGAGAAGGAGGTGCCCAAAAGTATCCGGAAAAAGGGAATGCCGCCGAGCCCGATGAGGTCGACGAAATGGACGGCTTGCAGCCCCTCCACGGCGACGGCCAGCAGGAAAATGGCGGCGGGAAGCCAGCGCGCCCCCTCCGGTACAAAGAGCCGCACAAAGCAATAAAGGACAATGACCACCAGAATGTCCCCGCCATAGGGGCGGATAAACGCATCCCGGACAAAGAGGGCGATAAGAACCTCCACGGCGGTCAGCAGCAGGAATGCCGCCAGATAAAGGAGGCGCTTTTTCAGATGGGCTATGGGGGTACGTCTTCCCCTTTTCATGCAGCGGCCTCTGTGTCCTTGAATTCCAATCCGTGCTTCAAGGCATATTCCTGGGCGTAGGAACCGGTCTTCCCGCCGATGCGCAGGTTGGTATTGTCATAGGGCAGCTCCTCTCCGATGCTTGTCACGCTGGAGGGGAGAACCAGGAGAAACGGGCTGCTATACGTGCAGAGGACATCGTTGTCAAAAATGGTTATCCCTTCGGGAAGGCGCAGTTGCTTCAAATCCTGTGGAACGAAAAACGAGCATTTCGCGAGATGTCTTACCGTGTCCGGAACGGCGTACTCCTTGGCCGGGCGGGAACATGGATAAGAGATGAGCGTCTTCATATCCTTGGAGAAAAGGACGCCGTCCACAGTGGTATACGCGGGATTATCTTCCGCCGCCTCGAAGGCGGAGAGCGAGGTGCAATGAGTGAAGACGGCTTCCAGGGAGATATCGGTGACGCTGGCGGGGATGAAGAACGTTTTCAAGGCAAAACAGTTTCCAAAGGCAGCGGCACCTATGGATATCAGAGCATCCGGAAGCCGGATGTCGCGAAGATTCGAACAACAGTAAAAAGCGTTGGATTCGATAGCGGTGACGGTGGAGGGGAGAGAAACGGTGGTGAGGGCTTCGCACCCTTCAAAGGCGGCGCTGCTGACGGCCGTTACCCCTTCCCGGATGATCACGGTCTTGATCGACGAATTGATATTGAAAGCGCCGCCGAAGGACTTCACGCTGCCCGGTATCACCACTGTGGTCACGGCGGCGCGGCAGAAACCCAGCTCGGCCAGCTCGACCACCGGCTTGCCCTCGATTTCCGCCGGAATCACCATGGAGGAGGAGCTGCCGATATATTCCTCCAGGACGATATGATCCCCCTCCACCCTGTAATGAAAATCACCGGCGGGATTTTCCGGCAGTTCAGCGGGGGAGGATGCGGCCTGTGACGTTGCGGGGGCTGTCGTATTTGCCGCGGCCGTTTCGGCGCTTTCAGAAGCGGACGCGCCTTGTGAGACA
>CAKTXU010000515.1 GCA_934630995.1 uncultured Eubacteriales bacterium | reverse complement strand
TCAACATGCAGAACAGCGACGCCACCGAGGTCAAGGTGATGAACGCCCTGTGTTCCTTCGGCACCTTCAGCTTCCCCTCTTACGCTTCGGTTCTGGCCAAAACCCGGCTGTATGTCAACCTCCTCAGCCTGCCCGCCAATATCGGCTACAACGTTTCCGCCGTGGCCTACGGCTACCGGGGGGCGACCGATTCCGCGGGCGGGTATATCCGCGGCAGCGACGTCAAGTGGACCATCATGAACGGGACCTATACCGCCACCCGCGGGCTGACCGAGGGCGGGGCCGGGATGCTGACCAACAATGAGGTGGGCCCGGTTTTTGTCACCACAGCCAACACCACCCAGCCGGTCATGCCCGAAAACGCGGAGAAAATCTACATTTACCTGACCCTGCTGCCCGGCGAGCCCCTCTCCGGCAATGTATGGGGTATCCACCACGAGTGGGATTCCGCCCAACTGGAGGAAATCGTCGACGAAGAGGAGCAGGGGTGACCCAAAGCGGCAAGGAAAGGAGGCGGCTTTATGAAAAAAGCTCTATCCGGTCGACGGCCGGCGGCGCAGAAGCGCCGGCTGGCGCTGTCGGCCATTGAGCTGGCGGCTCTTTTCCTCCTGCTGTGCGCCGCTTTTTCCGCCGCCTGGTTTTCATCTCCGGACGCGGAGAAGCACGGCGCCGCCTTTACGGACGGGCGGGTGCGCTTTACCCTGAAAGGGGAGGCGGCGGATGTCTTTGTCCGCCGGTTCGAGGTTGAGGACGAGGATTATGAGGACGACGACGAGGAAATAGAGGTGTATATCCCCGCCGTCAAGGCGGAGATAGCGCTCAACACGGCTTCCACCGTCCCCGTCACCGCTGCGGACCTGCAGCAGGGCGCGACCCTCAAACTCCAGGCGCTGACCTATCCCGACAACGCCACCGACAAAATCACCTGGCGCTCCTCGGACGAAAGCGTCTTGACCGTCAGCCGGTACGGCCGGGTCAAGGCGGTGGGGGAGCCGGGGCAGAGAGCGGAAATCTTCATGACCGCCGTCGACCGCACGACCGGCTCCACGCGGCCGGATCTGGTCGTCGGCATCACCGTCACCATCACCGACAGAACGGGCGGGGGAGAGGACGATTCCCTAGCTTTCCTTCCGGCGGGAGTGCAGTTTCTGAAAAGCCCGCCGCTGAGCTTTATCAACCGTTCCACCGTGCGCACCAAGCTCCGCCTGGTGGTGACATGGACCTATTCCCCGCTGGATCCCGCCTCCGATGACGAGTATGTGGCGGGGCGCAAGCCCTATCCGGTGTCGGAGCTGTTGGCAGGCCTGCCGGCGGCGGATTGGAAAACCCATCCGAACGCCCCCCTGCTGCTGGATGTGGCCGGAGAGGGGACGGGGGCTTCCAAGATTCCTCATTGGCAGGCCGTGGAGGCGGATCGGGGTATGGGAACCTTGATTCTCACCGACGCCGCCGGCATTCAGTGGAGCGTCACTGAGCTGTGTCTGACCGACGCGGAAAAGACGGGGCTATCCGACCGGCTGGCGGCGGGCACGCTGCCCCTGACGGCCGTCAACCAGGCCCGGGCCGTTCTATGCTATGGGACATCCCCTGCCGACTGGACGGCGGATTACGGCGATGTTCTGGAGCCCCCCGTTTTCACCTATGAGGCCGACGGCGTCACCCCCACCCAGGCTTCCCTGGACGCGGCCACCCTGCCCGTGCTGGACGGACTGACCGCCAGCGACAGCTACACCGCCTATTCCGTTCTCAAGCGCTTGTCCGTGAAGCTGGAGCTTCAGGCGCGTCAGGCCGATTATTTTGTTCTCGGACAGGGGAACGGCGCCGCCGGCGACGGCTGGTTCGACGTAT
>CAKTXU010000514.1 GCA_934630995.1 uncultured Eubacteriales bacterium | reverse complement strand
CCGGAAAATCGAGGGGATGTCCATCCCGGCCTTTTCTTCAATATAGGCGTCCATGTCCACAAAACGGCGGCCGGTTTTCTCCGCCAACAGATGTCCCACAGTGGTTTTTCCGCAGCCCATAAAGCCGCAAAGCACAATATTGCGCATGATTTTTTCCCTCCCCGCCGCCGATCAGCCGAATTGGCGCTCCATCTCGGCCTGGGCATCCTCGACCAGCGCCGCCACATCGGCGGCGTCAAAGGAGGCGCCGTACCAGCAGCCGTGGGCAACCGCCGCCTGCCAGACCAGCATGGGCATACCCGCCACGGTTTTGGCACCGTCCGCCCGGGCCATTTGCAGCAGCCGGGTGTCCCGCGGATTGTAGACCGCGTCAAAGACCGCGGCAGCCCGCCGGGTCACCGCTCCGCTCACGGGAGAGGCGTCGGCGTGGGGGTACATCCCCACGGGGGTGGCGTTGATGAGAAGATTCACGGCTTCCCCCCGCTCCTCAAGCTCCCTCAGGGTGACGAGCTCCACCGCGGCGCCGGGAACCAGCGTTTCCACATAGTCCCGCAGGGCTTCCCCGGCGGTCAAATCGGCGTCGCGGACCGCGTTGATCAGGGTACAGCCGGCCAGGGCGGCCTCGCAGGCGAAGGTACGGCCCACCCCGCCGCAGCCCAGCAGGACCACCCGGCCGGAAAGGGATACGCCTTCCGCCTTCAGAGCGGAGAGAAAACCGTCGGCGTCGGTGTTGTAGCCCACCGTTCCCTCCGGTGTAACGGCAATGGTATTGACCGAACGATAGAGGGCCCGGCCCTCCAGCCGGGTCAGCAGGGGAATGACCGCCTGCTTGTGGGGGATGGTGATGTTGCAGCCGGACAGGACGGTGAACAGGCGGGGCAGCTCCTCGCTGAGAGTCTCGGGAGGGATGTCGTGGGTGTCGTAGACCGCCTCCCGTCCGGACAGGGCGAAAAGGCGGCGGTGGATGAAGGGGGACATGCTGTGCCCCAGGGGATGGCCGATAACGGCATAAGAGGCGGCGGTGTTCATGACGGATCTTCCTTTCGGCTTTGTCGGAAAGCGGCGGAACCGGACGGAATCGGGGCGACCGGCAGGGATTTTTTCGCGCCGCGGGAATAATTTTTGCGGGGCGAGGAATATTTACAATTAAATATAAAAAGATGATTGACAAATCGCCGGTTTCCGCATACTATTTTGATGTACTCGGTTCAGCGTGCAGAGTGCGCGCCGGTTTGTCCGGAGCACTACCACTATAGCACAAAGCCGCGGCGCTGTCCATGCGTCGCGGGAATTCCCGGGTTCCACTGCCGGGGGCATTAATTTTGGAAGGATGAGCTGGAATGGTACTCGAAAAGGTGAAGATGATCCTCAGCAATCAGTTCGATGTGGAGGAGGACAACATCACGCCCGAAACCAATATCGCGGACGATCTGGGCGCCGATTCTCTGGATGTGGTGGATATGCTGATGTCCCTGGAGGATGAATTCGACGTGGAGATCCCCGATGAGGAAATCGAACGGATCCGCACGGTGGGCGAGCTGGTTGCCTATATTGAGGAAAACATGTAAAGCCAATGAAGTGGATCGGCGCCTGGAGGGGAGATTTCCCGCTCCGGGCGCTTCTGCGTGGAAAGGGGAGAGGACGCGTGGCATCCGGGACGGTGCGCCGGAGGGTGGAGGGGCCGCACGGCCCCATAGAGTATACCTTGACCGCCAAGAAGGTGAAAAATTTCAATCTCCGGATAGGGCCGGACGGCGGCGTGAAGGTTTCCGTACCCCGGAGTGTATCCGCAGCCCAGGCGGATCGGTTCGTCCTCTCCAGGGCGGCATGGATAGAGGGAGCCCGCCGCCGGATGGAGG
>CAKTXU010000513.1 GCA_934630995.1 uncultured Eubacteriales bacterium | reverse complement strand
CTGGAGGGCTGTGAACACGCTGTCTTCGAAATCCTCTCCAACGCCATCGACGAAGCGCGGGAGGGCTACGGCAGCCGTATCGTCACCACCCGCTTCGAGGACGGTTCCATCGAGGTGCAGGATTTCGGACGGGGGATGCCGGTGGATTACAATCCCAAGGAGGAGCGCTTCAATTGGGAGCTCATTTTCTGTGAGCTGTACGCTGGCGGCAAGTATAATACCAACGAGGGGGAAAGCTACGAGTACTCCCTGGGTCTCAACGGTCTTGGCGCCTGCGCGACTCAGTATTCCTCTGAATATATGGACGTGGAGGTCAGGCGGGACGGCTATCGTTATACGCTGCATTTCGAGCACGGCGAAAATATCGGCGGACTGAAAAAGGAGCCCTATGCGAAAAAGGACACCGGCACCACTGTGCGCTGGAAGCCCGATCTGCAGGTTTTCACCGATATCCGGGTGCCTATTGAGTATTATCAGGATATCCTGCGGCGGCAGGCCATCGTCAATCCCAATCTCCTGTTCGTTCTCCGCAGCCAGAACGGCAAGGCCTTTGAGACGGAGGAATTCGTCTATGCGAACGGCATTGCGGATTATGTGAGGGAAATCGTGGGGGAGGAGCGGCTCACCGATGTGCAGGAATGGACCGGCGAGCGAAAGGGCCGTGATCGGGCGGACAAACCGGAATACAAGGTCAAGCTCAATGTGGCCTTCTGCTTTTCCAACAGGGTCAGCCTTTTGGAATATTATCATAACTCCAGCTGGCTGGAGCACGGCGGTTCCCCGGACAAGGCGGTCCGCTCCGCTTTCGTATCTCAGATTGACGCCTATCTCAAGCAAAACGGCAAGTATCTGAAAAATGAAAGCAAGGTCAGTTTCCAGGACGTGCAGGATTGTCTGGTGCTGGTGTCCTCCTCCTTCTCTACCCAGACGTCCTATGAGAATCAGACTAAGAAGGCCATCAACAACAAATTCATCCAGGAGTCCATGACTGAATTTTTGCGTCATAACCTGGAGGTCTACTTTATTGAGAACAAGGCCGAGGCCGACCGGCTTTGCGATCAGGTGCTGATAAACAAGCGCAGCAGGGAAAAGGCCGAAACCACCCGCCTGAATTTGAAAAAGACGCTCCAGTCGGGCAATGATCTGGCTTCCCGGGTACAGAGCTTCGTGGACTGCCGGAGCAAAAAGGTGGAGGAGCGGGAGCTTTTCATCGTGGAGGGCAAGTCTGCTATGGGCGCCTGTATCCAGGCGCGTAATCCCGACTTTCAGGCGATAATCCCTTTGCGGGGCAAAATTCTCAACTGTCTCAAGGCGGAATACGACAAAATATTCAAAAACGATATTATTACCGATCTCATCAAAGTCCTGGGCTGCGGCGTGGAGGTCAAAAGCAAGGCCAACAAGGATCTGGCGACCTTTGATATGAATCTGCTGCGGTGGAACCGGATCATCATCTGCACCGATGCGGATGTAGACGGCTTTCAGATCCGCACCCTGATACTGACCATGCTGTACCGGCTGACCCCCACTCTTATAGAGGCGGGTAAGGTTTTTATCGCCGAAACCCCCCTCTACGAAATCAACTGCAAAAAGGATACCTACTTCGCGTATGATGACCGGGAGAAGGCTGAGGTGCTGGCACAGCTGGGCAGCCAGAAATACACCATTCAGCGCTCCAAAGGTCTGGGCGAGAATGATCCCGATATGATGTCCCTGACCACCATGAATCCCGCCACCCGGCGGCTCATCAAGGTTGAGCCCACCGACGCGGCGGCCATGGCCCGGATGTTCGATATCCTGCTGGGAGACAACCTCAACGGGCGGAAGGATTTTATCGCCGAGAGGGGCAACATGTCTCTC
>CAKTXU010000512.1 GCA_934630995.1 uncultured Eubacteriales bacterium | reverse complement strand
CCGCCATCACGCGCCGGTATAGGGCATCCACCCGGGCCATCAGCTCAGATGGACTGAAAGGCTTTGTCACATAATCGTCCGCCCCCATCATCAGGCCGCCAACCTTCTCCATTTCCTGCGTACGGGCGGAAAGAATGATAATTCCCATGTTGTGGCTGCGTTCCCGTAGTTCCCGGCAGACGGCGAAGCCGTCCATGCCGGGGAGCATAATATCCAGCAGGGCGATATCCATATTCCCCTGCTCTTCTTCAAATTTCTGCAGAGCCTCCTCGCCTGAACCGGCTTCGACGACCTCGTATCCGGAACGCTTGAGATTGATAACCACAAACTCCCGTATGGATGCCTCGTCCTCACATACCAAAACGCGTTTCATCCCTTAAGCCCCTTCCTTTCGCAGAACGGATGGATACTCTCCGCATCACGTGTTCTGTTTCTTTACTCCCTGAAACGGTCATATGCCGGCAGCGCGGTCAGCATATACCGGATTGACTCCATCGTCAGTCCCGCATTGCTGTCAAACCAAACGCTGTAGGTCCGGCTCCCCGCCGTGGTCACGGTCTGGTACATCGCCCCCGTTGACGAAGAATCGTCCTCAGACGTCAATGCGGACCCTTCCGTCTTCAGCTTGAGGAACGGATCGCCGGCCACATTTCCGTTCTCAAAGGAACGAAGAGTCAGCAGATGAGAATCCGCGCTGTACTCCGCCGTTATTCGTTCAAAAAACGAATCCTCCGCCCGCAAAAAATAGCCGTCGTTCAGATTGACATAGCTGGCAAATTCCTTCACGACGATTTGAGCCTCATAATCCCAGGAATACCAATCGGTAACCCACAGGCTGTCCTTGGCCTCCACGGCATTATAGCCGTTCATCCGCCGGCTGACCGGCCATTCGACCATGCCGTCTCCATCGATATCCATCGAGGGGATTCCGGAAAGTCTCTCGGTTGTCTGCTGCTGGCTCAGCGGGGCATTCAGCTTGCCCTGATCCCAATAAACCAGCTCGGTGACCATGGAATCTCCCTTGCTGCCGTCGATAAAAACACCGCGGACGGAATCCGCCAGCGTTACAAGCTGAGGATTGGAAAAGCTCTGTATAAAGCCGTCCAGCCGGACACTACCAAGCTCAATAGGAAGCGATTGACCGCGCTGCGACAGAAGCTGCGCCATAACCATATTCTCCTCACCAACCTGGAAAAGCAGGACGTCATCATAGCCGGTGGAACAGATATCGTCCACCACTGCGCAGGAATAGGTCCCCAGCTTTTGCACATCGAGCACGGAACTGGCCGGCGTATAAAGAAACATCTGCTTATCCCGGCTGGTATATTCCTGCCAGCCCACGCAGAGGGTCCGCGGCCCGGTGCCGTTCATGCTGGCAACCGTCGCCTGATCGATGTCGCTGCTGTACCCTTCGGCATCCGCGACGGATTTCCATTCCCCGTCCACCTGGCAGAGGTAATTGACATGGGTTTTATTGCTGTCCGGCCCGGCCCGGTAAAAGGCAAAGGCTTCGTTTTCACCATCGCCGTTGAAATCATCGATAAGAAAGGCCGAACGATTTTCGCCGTTTTTGGGGTATTTCAAAACATAGTTTGTTTTCGAGCCGCCCATATCCTTGGTGCTTGTGATGTACTCCTCCAGAGCGGTCTGGATTTTCTCCTGTTCCCCCGTCCCCCGGGGCGGACGCAGCTGGGCCTCCACATCGGCGCCGATGACCGAACAGCCGGCGGACAACCATAAAATGCCGGCCAAAGCGGCCGCCGCCAGTTTTCGAATCCAGGTCGCCATTTTCATCGCCCGCCTTTCCGGAGTCATATAAGCATATATAAATATATAAAGAAAAAACGCTCCACCCGCATGGGCGTGAGCGTTCGCA
>CAKTXU010000511.1 GCA_934630995.1 uncultured Eubacteriales bacterium | reverse complement strand
GGCAATGGAGGCAGAAGCGCAGCGCCTCATCCCCCATGGTGCCCTCGTAGGCGGGCAGCAGCAGCCGCGGCATGAAATATTCAAACATGGTGCCCGTCCAGGAGACGGGACCCACATAGCCGCCCGAGCGGGCCAGCACCCGTCCCAGGGCGCCCCAGTGCTTTTTCGGCACCGCCCGGGTGGCCACGGCAAAATAGCCGGTCATCCGGCTCTCGCTCATCAGCAGGTCGTAATAGGAGCGGCTGCACACGCCGGTGTCCGGATCCAGCCCGATGTGGAAC
Source organism: uncultured Eubacteriales bacterium (assembly GCA_934630995.1). Taxonomy (GTDB): domain Bacteria; phylum Bacillota; class Clostridia; order Oscillospirales; family Acutalibacteraceae; genus CAKTXU01. The sequence continues at coordinate 1,610 of CAKTXU010000511.1, read as the reverse complement.
AGGGCCCGCCGCCGGTTGTAAAGGGGGGTGAGGTCGATGTCCCGGACCAGGGTCCGCACCCGTTCCGCCAGCCTCCCGGCCCGGGGGTCCTCCCGTTCCAGCAGCCCCTGCCGCAGGGCCACCAGGCAGCAGGCCAGATTGCCGCTGTCCACCGTGGAGACATAGCGGGGAGACAAGGGCCGCAGGGTTCGTGTATCATACCAATTGAGGAGATTGCCCTTCCATTTTTCCAGCCGCTCCACCGAGGCGACGGTGCGCTCAAGCCGGGTCAGCATCCCGTCGGTGTCGATGAGGCCGAAGTCCCTGGCCGCCACGGTACACAGGAGATACATGCCGATGTTGGTCGGGGAGGTCCGGTGGGCCACCCGCCAGACCGGGGATTCCTGCAGGTTGTCCGGCGGCAGATAGTGATCCTCGGCTGTGCACAGCTCCTCATAATAGCGCCACGCGGCGGCCGCGTAGCTCCCCACCCGCTCCTTGCCCGCCGGTGTGAGAACCCTCTTCTTCCGGCCGGTCGTCCTTGCCGTCAGCACGCACATGGGCCAAAGGGCCGTATAGAACAAACCCGCCAGGCGGGCCAGGCCGCCTCCCCACCATATCAGCACCGCCGCTGTGGGGAGGGAGGGCCAGCAGCGCCTGAGACCGGAGCGCCATCCGCCCTTTTTGCTCTCCGCGTCTGCCGCCGTGACCCATTCGAGCAGGTTTCGCCGCGTCTGAAGCCGCCAGACGGCCCGCAGGGCCGCCCCCAGCCCCGTCAGCGCCGTGGCGGGAAGCATGACAAAGGTATACAGCGCCTGAGACAAGGCCCCCAGAGCCCGGGGCATCACCCGGGAATAGTATTTGCCGCTGAGAGTCTGCCAGCCCCCGTGGACGAGGGAAAGCGCCGCCGCCAGCAGCTGGCCGGAAACCGGGGACAGTATCCCCGCCAGTGCCAGCAGCCAGCCCGTCCCCACAAAGGGCGACAGCATCAGGCAGAGCAGGGCTGCCGCCGGGGTCAGGGACCGGCGCAGGTTATCCAGCAGCTTCCAGCGGTCCAGGCGGCGCAGGGGCAGCCGTCCGTCCCACAGAAAGGGCAGATTCTGCCAGTCCCCCCTCACCCAGCGGTGGAGCCGGTCCAGCCAGCTCCCCATACCGGCGGGGAAGCCGTCGGTCATCTCCACGTCGGACACATAGCCCGCCCTCAGCAGGCAGCCCTCCAGAATGTCGTGGCTGAGCACCTGCTCAGGCGGGAAGGCGTCCTCCGTCACCTGGAGGAAAGCGTCGATGTCCAGCAAGCCCTTGCCGGCGTATATCCCCGAGGCGAAGCAATCCATATACAGCTCGCCCGCCGTTACATCGTAGGGGGTAACGCCCCCTACCCCCGCCATGGTGCGGGCAAAGGGGGTGCGGGCGGCGGATTCCAGCTCCAGGCCCATCCGGGGTGTCAGCACCCCATAGCCCCGTACCACCCGCTTTCTCATCCCCCGCCGGGTACGGACCTCCGCCAACGCCGGCCGGTTGAGAGGATGCAGGGCGGTGCCCACCAGCTGAGCCGCCGTATCCAGCAGCATCCCCGTATCGCTGTCCAGAGCCAGCAGGAACTTTGCCCGGCGGAGCTTATCCCGGTCTCC
>CAKTXU010000510.1 GCA_934630995.1 uncultured Eubacteriales bacterium | reverse complement strand
AGGTGTTGAACTTTTGATTCAGCTCTCGTGTGAACACATTCTGCACATTCGGCGTGGCGTACCACGTGATGCTGGACTCGTTGGCAAACTGGATAACCGCCACAACAGGGTCCTCCGCGTAGCTCATGCCGGTATAGGGGTTTACGTGGGTTATCAGCTCCAGCGCAAAAGCCAAATCCAGCTCCATCACGCGTTCGTCGTGAAAATGTGTGGACATTAGGTAACCGTTTGTATTGAGAAAAATATCCGCTTTTTCTTTTGAGAAGCCGTCGCCCTCCTTGTAGATACGGATGACGCTCGTATCCAGATGGATATAAATACCCTTTTGCTTGAGGCAATATACAAAATAGTCGAGCTTATCCAACACGTCCTTTGAAATGCTCTGCGTCGTTTCCTTTGTATAATCGATAAGCCCCATATAGGTGGAATCCAGCGCATGCAGACGGACGAAATTTACCCCGCACGACGCAAGTTCCGCCGCCATCGCTTCCGCGACCGGCTTATCCGGCGCGGCCGCCGCAAAGCCGATGTTAACGCCGAAGAATTTGACAGGCGTGCCGTCCTCAAATACAAAGCCGCCGTTCCTCACCAGAACCGCACCGTGGCTGCCCGCCGGCGCATCGTTCATCCAGGAAAAATCCAATATGCCCGTTCTGGGCACGCCGGGTCGGCTGTCATAGACGATGAAGGCGTCGTTTTCGCCGCCTGAAGAGGGAGGATTGATTTTCGAAGACAAATCGGACGAGACCTCCTTCGATTGAGACGATTCTGTTTCCGAACCCCCATTGCACCCCGTGGACATCAATAACAGGCATCCCGCAATGCAAATCCGTCCACAAACCGATAACCATTTTGATAGCTTCACGAGCTTCCTCCTTTATGGGCGGGGCCGCTCCCCCGTCTAAATGATTTCCAGCGCATCTCTGCCGCCCAGGTTTTCAAAGCGTGCATGCGGCTCTGTCTGATACCAATAGCAGACGGAGGAAATATCGTCCGCCAGGGGCAGGTAGCGGCTCTCGCTCCGCCAGCCGATGGCCTGGATCGTGGCCCGGAAATCCGTCTGGAAGCGGATGGGATCGAGGATGTGGAACCGATACATGCTGTGCCGGTTACCGACGGAATTGGGGGCCCGCTTATCGCCGAACAAGCCCTGTGCCGAAAGATCCTGATAGCCGAAGCAGGGCGCGCTGTAGCTCTCCATAAATCCCCAGGCCCCGCCGAAATAGTCCTCCGTACCGGTACCGCAATAGGAGGGAAACTCACCGTCCTGATCCAGGAACGCTTTGAACTCTCCCTCTCCCCACCAGCACGCATTGTTCTGCTGCCAGGAGATATGCGTTCCCACATACTGTCCCAAGCCGCGGACGTTGTCGATAATGGTATAGTCCGTTCCATAGGCCAGCGGATTTTTCCGGCGGAAGCTGGCGTGGAAATAGGCTTCCTCCGTGTCCACCGGGCCTTCCTCCGCGCTGATGGCGTAAAAGAACCGCTCGTATTTTTCCGGCAGGCGGTTTTCCACCGTAATCCGTGCGCTTTTCCGGAAGGGCATGGGAAAGAAGCAGTTCAGCCCTCCCGTGGGATTGACATTGATGGGCATGGACAGAATGCTGAGGGGTTTGAGCCAGCCGCAGCAGAAAAAGTCGCCGATAGGCGATTCCACGCTGGGATACGCCTCGCCGTCCCAGTAAATCCGCAGGATGATGTCCCGATAACACCCGGGCTCCATGGTCATCCAGATATGCGTGACGCGGGCGGGTCCCTGCATATCCAGCAAGGTGGTTTCCACCCCGCTTTCAAGGCTGATGCAGGGCCGCACCTTCCATTTTTGGCCCAGGTCCCTGGCACACTCGCTGTGGTCGCCCCACAGCTGGCCGATGCGCGCGACCTCCGGCTGCGG
>CAKTXU010000509.1 GCA_934630995.1 uncultured Eubacteriales bacterium | reverse complement strand
CCTCATACGCCACGTCCTCGGGAAGAGTGGAGAAATCCGCGTCCATCAGCACCCGGCCGCCGGCCACGATTTTGGCGTTGTCGATGGTGAACTCGGTGGCCCATTGGCCGAAGGCGAGACCACCGGACAGGGTCTTGACCAGATCATTGGTCACCGTCAGAAGAGGGGAGGAGGCCTCGGTTTCTCCCTCCTTGGTCACAAAGATCTCCATTTTACCGGCGGCCTTGGCCAGCTTTATCCGGAAATGGTAGAGCACATTGGCTTCCAGGGGGGCGGAGCCCGCCGAGCCCAGCTCGGTGGCCAGATCGTCCTTCAGACAAATCAGGGTTTTGCTGCCCTCCGCGGTGTTGGGGAGGCGGAGTACGAGGCTGCCCCACTGTTTGTCGCCCTTCGCGCCGATGAGTATCCGATCATCGCTCCAGGAACGGTTGAGGCCCTTATAATCAAAGGTGATCTCCACATCCTCGTCCGCGGCAAAGGTGTTCTGATTGAGAACCAGGGAAACCATGCCGGGGCCGTTGGAGGCGGTAAAATGGAATACGCCGTCCTTCATTTCCACAACGTCCGCCGCCGCGGTGTTGTTAGCTTCCTTGCCCACCGTTGCAACCTTGAGGGAGTCGTCGAAATTCAGGGTCACCGTGCTTTCCGCCGCCGCGGAAAAAACCAGGGCGCCCGCCGCCAGGCAGGCCGTGAAGGCCGCCGCCAATCTGCCGATGCTTTTCATGTAGAACCCTTCTTTCTTTTTGTTCACCGGATAATCCGGCCCTGTATTTTCAGGGGACGCGCCGTCCCCTATTCCTGACCGCCGTCGGGACCCTTCGGTTCACCCGACTTGTTTCCCTTGCGGTAGAGGATGACCACCACGACCGCCGCCGCCACGATTACCGCCGCCGCCACGCACAGCACCACGATGAGAGCCGTGTTGCCGCCGTCCCGCTCACCCGCCTCGGTGCTCGTCGCATACCCCGCTGTAGCGGTGCCCTTGGTCGTTCCCGCCTGCTGCGTCGTCCCGGCAGGGGATGCCGCCGTTGTATCGGCCGGCTTCTCGGCCGTGGTTGTGGTCGGCGCGGTGGGCTTGGGGGCCTCGCCATCGTAAACCGCCAGATTATCTATCGCATACTTACCCGCATAACCGGTGAAGGAAATGTTGCCCGCAATACCCTTGATATCGTCTGACTGGACGGTGAGGGTGGGCTCCGCGGGGACTTTTCCGTCCTTTTCGTAAAAGTACAGCTCCGCCGTGCCCTTGCCGTTGTCCTTATATACCCTGACCGCATAGGTGGCGTCCGCCATCAGCTCACCGGTGTTGAATTCGCCCAAGTCAGTCACGACGCCGCCCAGGTTGAGCTTGAACATACCGCGCTTCTCCAGGGCGAAGTCGTTGCCGTAAATCTCCAGAACCAGCGCGTCCTGCTCCGTGCCGTTTCCCTGGTCCCCGATGACGACCTTGGCGATGGTCCAGGAGATATCCCGGGGAATGAACTCAAACTCCAGGGTCAGTGTCCCCAGCTTATCATCTGGGGCCTTCAGAACGCCGTTGGTCTTGACATACGCGGCGCTGGACGTGCTGCCCGGCTTCCACCCGGAAATTGTCAGGATGCCGTCGGCAATCTCCCCCGTGCCCTGGGAATTGGCCTCGTCGATGGTCACCTGAGCCGCGTCGCTGAAATCCAGTTTCAGCACCTCCTTCGCCTCGGCGGCGGCGGAAATAACCACCGTCATGGCCGCGAACACCGTCGCGGGGAGCATCAGCCACGTTTTTTTCACAAACCCAACTCCTTCTTCTGTTCGTCAATACCCTCGGCCGCCGCTACCGGACGGCCGTGTATTCCGGTTGTATTGCCCCGCCCCGGGGATTGGTAAAGCCCAGCAGCTCTCCCTCCGTGTCCCGGAGGAAAACCGAGCCG
>CAKTXU010000508.1 GCA_934630995.1 uncultured Eubacteriales bacterium | reverse complement strand
GTCCTGGTCCGACGACAGACCCGCCGCCGGGGAAACCGTCACCCTCGGCTATACCTTGACAAACAAAAGCAAAACCGCCGACATCAGCGGATGGACCATCTCCTGCCGCTATTCCCCGCTTTGGATAGCCGGAGACGACGCGCCCCATACCGTATCCGTCCCGGCGGACACCTCCTTTGACGGCAGCTTCTCCCTCACCTTTGAGGAGGGCGGCAGCGGTTCCGTACTTATCGATCTCACCGACGGCAAGGGAAATCTTCTATCCACCGAATCCATTCCCGTGACGGTTTCCGGCAGCGGGTATTATCTCGGGGATACGCACACCCACTCCACCGCCAGCGACGGCGTGGGAAACTTCCTTGAAAATTTCCAGGCAGGGCGCGAGAAAGGCATGAGCTGGATATACGCCACCGATCACAACGCGGATATCGCACAGTCCTTTGACCGCGTTCAATTTGACGCCGCCAAGTCCCTGATGCGCAACGCCGGTTTCCTGGCCATGTACGGAACCGAGATCACCACCCATATGGGACATATGGTGGCCTATGACGTCGATACCTATTATATCCCCGACTCCACGGACGAAACCCACAGCGACATTCCCCGCAACATCACCGCCGGAGCCTGGCAGACGGTGATCGACCGCATTGCCGCCGACGGCGCTCTCTCCTATCTGGCCCATCCCTTTGCCACCACCCCTTACCCGGGTCTGGGCATGGATCCCACCAACACCGACGTCTATTCCGGGTATACGGGCATCGAAATCATCAATCAGGGGGAATCCGTCGAACGCTACGACGGCAACACGGTCAGCTCCACCCTGAAAGTATATGCCACGGAATACTGGGATCGGATGAACATCAAGGGAGAGAAGAAATATTTCGGCATCTCCAGCACCGACGCTCACGCCACAACAGATGTCGGCGGCTTCTTCAACGGCCTGCTGTTGGAAGGCTTGCGCGAGGACAACATCAATACCGCCCTGGCCACCGGCAGCTTCTACGGTTCCGCCGGGCCTGAGCTGCGTTTCTCGCTTGGCGGCAAGACGATGGGAGAAACGGTCTACGCGGCGGTGGATGCTCAAATTCCGATTGTCGTCAAGGCCTATAACAAAGATGCGCCCATCACCAAGGTTGTCCTTTACGCCTTCGATATCGGCGCCGACGGCATCGAAACCGCCTACAGGGCCGGCCGGGATAACGCCGCCGTGCTGTTCGAGGACACCGACGGCTCAGAAGGCCGGAACACCTTCGAGTATACCGGCGCCCTGCCCTTGAAGCCCGGCACCTTTTACCGGGTGGAGGTCTACGCCGACGACGACCTGCATGGCTATGCTTTCTCCAACCCCATATGGATGGAGGAGGGCGAGGAGCCCGAATCCCGCCATATCGCTGCCAAAGAAAACACCTTTATCATCCGGGACGGCCAACTAATCGTCAGCAACCCGCCGAAAGCCATGACCGCCGCGGATTGCCTGAACCGCCTCTCCCCCTCCTCCGGCCTCTCCGTATATGAGGATGGAAAGCCTGTGACCGGCGAAACACGCCTCAAGGACGGAATGACCGTCCGGCTGGCGGCCGGCCCGGATATCTGGGAGGAGCTGACCGTCGTTCTGCGCAGCGACAGCCACCCGCTGAAGCCGGATGGGGACGCCGTAACCGGCTGCCATGCCCCTTCCGGAACCGTCCCTGTCTATACCCACATCTACACCATCAGCGATTTCTCAAAGGCGAGCGGCATCGGCATCAGCAGCGCCGTCTATGCAGCGGACGACGGTCATGACGCCCCCGGTTCCTTTGTCATCAAGCCAGCCGCTTCCCTCTGGAAAACCGGCGACGCCGCCGATCTCACCCCCTATACCGGCGGAGACAATGTAGGGCTGGCTCTGCGCTTCTGGTTCAAAACCGA
>CAKTXU010000507.1 GCA_934630995.1 uncultured Eubacteriales bacterium | reverse complement strand
CCCCTGTTTGGGTGCGGTCGAAGAAGCCTACCGGCAGGCTGAGCAGCTTATCCATCACGTCCTGGCGCATCCGGTAAATCACCTTCTGGCTCAGGCGGATCATCAGAATGGAGAGAAGATAGGACAGCAGGGAGGACAGAGCGTAGAAACCCACCATCAGCCCGGCATAGAAAAATACCGTTTCAAACCGGACGGCGCCTAGCCCCGGGCCGATGGCATCGATGGCATAGCCGGAGAGCATGGGGCCCACCAAGGCGAACAGATTGCCGGTTACCGTCAGCACGAGGGCCAGAAGCAGCAGCCACTTATACCGGGTGAGGTATTTCCAGAGGCGGGGCAGTACGTGGGCCTTGCCTCCGAACAACCCCCGCCGCGTTTTCTCTTTATCCGGCATCCGGCAGCCCTCCCATCTGGGATTCCGCGATTTCCCGGTAGCTTTCGCAGGCCGCCATCAGCTCCTCATGGGTGCCGTAGCCCAGCATCCGTCCCTCATCCAATACCAGGATGTGGTCCGCCGCTCGGACCGAGCTGACCCGCTGGGCGATGACGATGGTGGTGGTTTCCTCAAAATGCTTCCCCACCGCCCGGCGGAGGCGAGCGTCGGTGCGATAATCCAGGGCGCTGGAGGAATCGTCCAGGATGAGGATTTCAGGCCGCGCGGCCAGGGCGCGGGCTATGAGCACCCGCTGCTTCTGCCCGCCGGACAGATTGGTCCCCCTGGCGGTCAGCCGGTGCTCATAGCCATCCTCCAATTCCTCGATAAAGGCCTTCGCCTGGGCGTACTCCGCCGCGTCCGCGATATCCCGCCCCTCCAGGGGGCGGCCGAAGCCGATATTCCCTGCGATGGTATCCTCCATGAGAAAATCGTTCTGGAACACGACGCCGAATTTGGTGTGCAGCACCTCAGGCGGGAGGCTAGCGACATTGACCCCGTCTATCCGGACAATCCCCTCGTCCGGATCGTACAGGCGCATCAGCAGGGAAACCAGGGTGCTTTTCCCGCTGCCGGTAGCGCCGATGACTCCCAGCGTCTCCCCCCGCCCCAGGGAAAAGTCGATATCCGTCAGGGCGTTCTGCTTTTTATTATAGGAAAAGGAGACATGCTCAAAGGAGATATGAGCCCCGTTTTCCACACGGTCCTCAGGCAGCAGCCGCAGATCTTCCGGCGTATCCAACACCTCCGCAATCCGCCCCGCCGAGGCGCTGCCCTTGGAATACAGAACGAACATCCGGGTGATGGAGAGCAGGGCGTTGAGGATAATGGTGAAATAGGTCAGAAAGGCGATAATGGTTCCCGGCTGGGTCAATCCGCCATTGACACGGTAGGCCCCCACGACGATCACCAGGGTCAGGCCCAGGTTGAGGAAAAGGTTCATCAGCGGGTTGCTGGCGGCCATGGTGACCGCCGCCCGAGTCTCCCGCTCCACCACCTCCCGGTTGACGGCGGCAAACCGCTCCTTCTCATAGTCCTCCTTGGATAACGCCTTGATGACCCGGATGCCCGACGCCTTCTCCCTGACCGAACGGACCAGCCGATCCACCGCCCTTTGCAGTTCGCCGTACAGGGGGATGCCCTTTTTAGAGATGCGCCAGATGACAAAACCCAGGAGGGGCAGCACCGCCAGCAGCACCAGGGTCAGCACCGGCTCCAGAGTCAGCGTGACCAGGATTCCCCCCAGAAGAAGGATGGGCGCCCGCACTCCCAGCCGCTGCATCATGCCGATCATCTGATGGATATTGTAGGTGTCCGAGGTCAGCCTGGCCTCCAGGGAGGGGACGGTATAGCCGTCAGCCTGTCGGCAGGACAGGCTGACGATTTTTTTGAACAAATCGTGCCGCACCCGGCGGGTGGTATCCCGCGCCACCCGGGAGGCCATCCGGTTGGCGATAATATTGGTAACCAGAGCC
>CAKTXU010000506.1 GCA_934630995.1 uncultured Eubacteriales bacterium | reverse complement strand
ATGAAATCCTTGAACAGTGTACGGCCTATGGCTATGTCTTGAGCAGCGAGCCGGTGCCTTTCACGGTGGACGGCACCCAGACGACTATTACGGTGGAGAAGCACAACATCGCCCAGAAGGGGCAGATCCTCGTCAAAAAATCCGGCGAGGTATTCTCCTCCGTGACGGAAAGCAACGGATTGTACCAGCCTGTGTATGCTGTGACCGGCCTGCCTGGAGCTGTCTATGCTATATATGCCGACATGGACATCACCACCCCGGACGGCACAATCCGCGCTAAAGAGGGCGAACGGGTCGGCACGATGGAAACCGGTCCTGGCGGTGTCGGGGTGAGCGGCCCCTTCTATCTGGGCCGCTACAAGCTGGTGGAGGAACAGGCCCCCGGCAATATGGTGCTTAACCCGGAGCCACAATATGTGACGCTGGAATACGCCGGGCAGACGGTGGAGATTACGCAGGCGGAAACCGAATTTTATAACGAGCGGCAAAAGGTTGAAATCACGCTGGAGAAGGTGCTGGAACAGGACGAGACCTTTGGCCTTGGCATGAACGGCGAAATTTTGTCGGTGCGGTTCGGCCGCTGAAGATTTGACGGCAGCGGACGGCAGCACCATTCCGGCGGATGGCTTGCTGGAGATCGTTTCCTGCGATGAAACCGGAAAAGCGGCCTTTGCCACCGACGTACCGGCGGGCGCCCGTCTGTATGTGAAGGAGTACAGCACCGACGAGCATTACCAAATCAGTGATGAGAAATATCCCGTGGTATTCGAATATGCCGGGCAGGATGTGGCGGTGGTCCATATCTCTGTCAACAACGGCACGCCCATTGAAAACGACCTCATCCGCGGCAGCATCCTGGGCAAAAAGGTCGATGAGGACGGCTTCGGCATCGGCGGCGCCCTGTTTGGGCTGTTCCGGCCGGAGGAAACCACCTTCACCGAGGAAACCGCGCTGCTGACAGCGGAATCCAACGTAATCGGCGTATTTGGCTTTTTCAACGTGCCTTATGGCGACTGGATCGTGCGGGAACTGAAACCGGCCCCGGCCTTTGTGCTCAACGAAACCCTGTATCCCGTCACTATTTCCGAGCAGGAGGAAACGATTGAGATCGTGGCGGAGAACCGGTATATCACCGGCGCTGTCCAAACCACCAAGGCGGACGCAGCGTATCCCGACAACAAGCTGTCCGGCGCGGTGTTTGAGGTATATGCGGATGTGGACGGCAACCGGGAATTTGATGCGACAATCGACCGGCCGGCGGGCAAGCTGGCCGAAACCGAGCCGGGCATTTACCGGCTGGACGGGCTGCGGTATAACGGCTATTTCCTGCACGAAGCGGCCAGTCCGGAGGGCTTCCTCCCGGATGAAGGCTACTACTATTTTGAAATCCGGGAAGACGGGAAAACCGTCATTGTGGAAACCGAGGCAGGAGTCGGCTTTCTCAATCAGCCCGTTTTAGGCAACATCCGTGTTCTCAAAAGGGACGCGGATACCGGCGAACCCCTGTCCGGCGTGGTGATTGGCCTTTTCGATACCGAGGGAAACGAGGTAGCCCGCGGGGTGACAGAGGCCGGAGAGCTGCTGTTTGAGGGCATCCGCTATGGCTGCTATGAGCTGCGGGAGCTGGAAGCCAAAGAGGGTTACTTCCTGCTGAAGCAGCCTGTTTCCGTGGAAATATCGGAGCACGGCCAGACGGTCACGGTAGAGCTGACAAACCAAAAGATTCCCGAAATCCCCCAGACCGGGGACAGCAGCGGCACAGCCGCCGGTGTCTGCCTGGCTCTGTCCGGCGCGGCCGGCATCGCTCTCGCTTTGGGACGCCGCCGCAGACACCCAAAATCTAAAAAAGAAAGACCTGCTAATAAAAGTCAAGTAGAAATTTCAGATTTTTAGGGAAGCGAAAAAGGCAACACAAAATCAAG
>CAKTXU010000505.1 GCA_934630995.1 uncultured Eubacteriales bacterium | reverse complement strand
CACAGATATCCGTCTTTTCTTCGGCAAACCATAGCAGCGCCATCGCCGTGACCAGCTCGAACTCCGTCAGTCCCCCCGCCTTCCCCATTTTCTCCTGCAAGGCGGCCATCCGCTGCGTCAAAGCGGCGAAGCGCTCCGCGGAAATTGCCTCTCCATCCAGGGTCAGCGTTTGTCTCAGCCCCATGACCGGCGGGGAATCAAACCTTCCGGTACGGTAGCCCGCCGCCGTTAGTATGCTTTGAATCATTCGGCCGGTGGAGCCCTTGCCATTGGTTCCCGCGATATGCACCGTGCGCAGCCGCTTCTGAGGATTATTCAGCAAGGCCAGCGCCCGTTCCATCCGCGCAAGACCCGGCTTCATCCCGGCCGCTTTCAGTGACTGTATATACGCCATCGCCTGTGCAATAGTCCATGTCATAAAAGACTTCCCCCCTTTTCTCGCGCTCTTCAGTGTAACACAATCTTATAGAGAAGGGAAGCAAAACTCCTCTTCCCATGAATGGCAGAAAACTTCCATGGTAAAATAAACACAAGCCGATAGCTATTTAGTTTTTAAAACTATTAACAATAATTTAATAAATTATATTATGTTTTTTCATTGACCAGATTTTAGAAGAGTGGTATCCTAAATACAGTGAAAGAACGGGGGGAATCCGGAATGTCTGATTTGAATATACGCAAGCCCGGCCGGCTGTATTCCGTGCTGGAGGAGATAGCCAACGCCATCACCCACGGACTGGGCGCCGGGTTGGCCGTCGCCGGTCTGGTGGTGCTCATCGTCAAGGGCTTCGGCGATCCGTGGAAGGTGGTAAGCGCCATCATTTACGGGGTAAGCCTCATCATCCTATTCACCATGTCCTGCCTGTATCACGCGATATCCAACGTCCGGGCTAAAAAAGTGCTGCGGGTGTTCGACCATTCCACCATTTTCATCCTCATTGCCGGGACTTACGCCCCCTTTACCCTGGTGACCCTGCGTGGCTGGATGGGATGGACCATCTTCGGCGTGGTCTGGGGAGTGGCCGTCGTGGGCATCATTCTCAATGCCATCAGCATCGAGCGGTTCAAGGTGATTTCCATGATAGGTTATGTCGCAAGCGGTTGGTGTGTGGTAGCCGCGGCGGGGCCGATGATCCAGCGCATGGAGCTGCCGGGTCTCCTCCTCCTCCTATCCGGCGGCATCGCTTATACGGCGGGGCTTGTATTCTACGCCCTCAAAAAAGTACGCTATATGCATTCCATTTGGCATCTCTTTGTTTTTGCCGGCGCGGTTCTCCATTATTTCTGTATTCTCTTTTACGTGATGTAGCAGGCGCAACACAAGAGGCCGGGACAAAAATCCCGACCTCTTGTGTTGCGTCATATCTTGTCAAACGGTTTCGGACATCAGGCCGGTTTTCTCCAGCAGTTCCGTGACCTCGGATAAGCGAAGATTTCCAATCTGATGGCGTTTGACTGTTTCGCTGTAGGTATACAGTATGACATCACAATTCCCCGACCACCGCTGAAAAACGCTGCTGCGCAGCTGAATATAATTGATTTTTTCCCGGGGCACCACCACCGTATGAAAGGCATAGCCCAGGGTGTAGTACAAGGTGACATGCCGATGGGAAACGGCTAATCCCGCCGTATGGCAGTCCACGATTTTCACCAGCAGCAGCCACACGAAGGGTACCGTGATCATGGCGCCGACGAACACGATCAGGCTTGCCCAGAATGTGAAAATCCGCGCCGCGACCGCCGTAGCCGCCGGAATCAAGACGCTACACCAGAAGGGCAGCATCGCATAACGGACTACAGAACCCCGCGGGGGACGGAGCTGCCGGGGAGAACGCTGAAATTCCGGAAGCAGCCGCCGGATCGTCCGCCGCACCTCCCGGTCGTCAGAGGCGGGAATCAGGACGGCGTGTTCATCCTTGGCCTTAGC
>CAKTXU010000504.1 GCA_934630995.1 uncultured Eubacteriales bacterium | reverse complement strand
CCCGGCTGGGCGGTGGAAACCGGAGACGTCATGACGCCTGCGCGTCCCTTTTCTCCGGTGACGGCGGCGGAATGGCCAGCCCGGGAGATTTATCCGCTACTGCGGGAGTGCTTCGGCGAAACGGTCCCTCCCTTCGAGGCATGGTATGGAGACGTCAATCACCGTCAGCGCCACGGGCTTTGCAGGATAGCCGCAGTCGGTGCGGGGGGAATACCCGTCGCCAGCGCCATGACCACGGCGGAATGCCGGGGCGGGGCGGTCATCGGCGCGGTGGCCACCCTGCCCGCCTATCGCGGGCGGGGGTACGCCTCCGCCTGCGTATCCTCGCTCACCGCCCGCCTTCAGACGGAGGGACGGCGGATTTATCTCTCTCCCAAGAATGACTATGCGGCAAAGCTGTATGCAAAATTGGGGTATGTCCCCTGCGGAGGCTGGGGAACCCTGCGCCGTCCTGAATTTTCCGGGAAATAGTTGTCAAATATCGGATAATGCGGTAGAATAAACCGGTTATGGAAATTCTATTAACCGGAAAGGCTTGAGTTCTATGGAAACCCCTTTTTTCAGTGTGGATAAGCGTCTCCTGGCCCTGTCGGACAAGGCGCTGGAGAGGGCCGCCGGCGCTATGGCCCATATCGAGGCCGTCACCGAGTATAATCAGCAGAAGGTGCTTTCCGCTTTTATTGAGGGACAAGTCAGTGAAAGCCATTTTGTCGCCACCACAGGCTACGGCTACGGCGACAGGGGGCGGGACAAGCTGGATGAGGTATTTGCCCGGGCCATGGGGGCGGAGGACGCCTTGGTGCGTCACAGCATCCTTTCAGGTACCCACGCCATCGCCATCGCCCTGTTCGGTATCCTGCGGCCCGGGGATACGCTGCTGGCCGTCACCGGCGCCCCCTATGATACGCTGGAGGATGTCATAGGCCTGAGGGGGGATTCCCCAGGCTCTTTGAAGGAGTTCGGGGTGTCTTACCGTCAAGTGGCGCTGGATGCCGCCGGGCGGCCGGATATACCGGCCATCGAGGCGGCGCTGGAAATCGGCGGTCCGGTACGGATGGTGCATATACAGCGTTCCCGGGGCTATAATCTGCGCCCTTCCCTGTCGGTAGAGGACATCGGCCGGATCATCGCCGCAGTCAAGGCGAAAAGCCCGCAAACAGTCGTTTTTGTCGACAACTGCTACGGCGAATTTGTAGAGCGTACGGAACCGACCGCCGTGGGCGCGGATCTGATGGCGGGTTCCCTCATTAAGAATCCCGGCGGCGGCATCGCCGACAACGGCGGGTATATCTGCGGCCGCGCCGATTTGGTGGAGCTTTGCTCCTATCGCATGACCACCCCCGGCCTGGGGAGGGAGGTGGGCGCCTCTCTCGGCCATAACCGTGCACTGTTCATGGGGCTGTTCAACGCGCCTCACGTGGTGGGGGAGGCGCTGAAAACCGCGGCCTATTGCGCGGCTCTCTTCGAGCTGTTGGGGTATCCGGTTACGCCGCGCTCCGACGAACGCCGGGCCGACATCATTCAGGCGGTCCGCCTGGGGACCCCGGAAGCCCTTGTCGCTTTCTGTCAGGGAATGCAGCGGGGGGCGCCGGTGGACGCCTTCGTCGTGCCGGAGCCATGGGATATGCCCGGCTATGACAGTCAGGTCATCATGGCGGCAGGCGCGTTTACGCTGGGGGCCTCCATCGAGCTGTCGGCCGACGCGCCGCTCAGGGAGCCGTATGCCGCTTATATGCAGGGCGGGCTCAATTTTCATTCGGGCAAGCTGGGGGTTCTTCTGGCCGCCCAGTCCATGCTGGAGAAGGGCGTCCTGACCCTGCCCTCAAACTGACTTCTGGAGGAAATACCTTGTCGAAATTTGCCAATGAGATCGAAAAACGCCGGACCTTTGCCATTATCTCACACCCCGACGCCGGGAAGACCACCCT
>CAKTXU010000503.1 GCA_934630995.1 uncultured Eubacteriales bacterium | reverse complement strand
CCCGATGGTGTGCTTGAGGAGCTGGAAGACGATGGTCATGGTAACGGCCACCCAGGCGATGACCGAGAGGACGCCCAGGGCTTCCACGCCCAGGAGCTTGAAGCCGCCGCCGTAGAAGAGGCCCTTGCCCATGGTCAGCCCGTCGCCGTAGCTGAACTCCGTGGCGGAGAAGAGGCCGGTGAGCAGGGTGCCGGTGGCGCCGCACATGCCGTGGACGCCGACAGCGCCGACGGGATCGTCGATTTTGCAGACCTTGTCGATGAACTCGATGCCGAAGACCACCACGAAGCCGGCGATGAGGCCGATGAAGAAGGCGCCCACCGGGGTGACCAGGTCACAGCCGGCGGTGATGGCCACCAGGCCGGCCAGGGAGCCGTTGAGGGTCATGGAGATATCGGGTTTCTTATAGCGGATCCAGGTGATGATGAGCACCGTCAGGGTGGCCACCGCCGCGGCCAGGTTGGTATTGACGAAAATCAGGCCCATGGAGGACAGGGTGCCGTCCCCCTCCGCGCCGACGGTGGAGCCGCCGTTAAAGCCGAACCAGCAGAACCACAGGATGAAGACGCCCAGGGCGCCCAGGGTCAGGCTGTGGCCGGGAATGGCCCGGGGCTTGCCGTCCTTGCCGTATTTGCCGATGCGGGGCCCGAGGATTTTTGCGCCCACGAGGGCCGCCACGCCGCCCACCATATGGACCGCGGTGGAGCCGGCGAAATCATGGAAGCCCAGCTGCGACAGCCAGCCGCCGCCCCAAATCCAGTGGCCCGAGATGGGGTAGACGACGGCGCTGATGACGGCGCTGTAGATGCAATAGGAGATAAACTTGGTCCGTTCCGCCATGGCGCCCGACACGATGGTGGCCGCCGTGGCACAGAAGACCGTCTGGAAGATAAAGAAGGCCCATTTGGGCACGCCTTCCGGCAGGATGGCGGTATAGGCGCCCTGGCTGAGCAGATCCAGGCCCCCGATGAAGGCGCTGTTGCCGGCGAACATGAGGCCGAAGCCGAAGAGCCAATAAATGGGCGTGCCGATGCAGAAATCCATCAGGTTCTTCATGATGATGTTGCCCGCGTTTTTCGCCCGGGTGAAGCCGGTTTCCACCATGGCGAAGCCGGCCTGCATGAAGAACACCAGGGCGGCCGCGATCAGTACCCAGATGGTGTTGACGGATGAAAACATACGATTTTCCCCCTTGTCTCTCTATCGGAAAACACAGACGGCACGCATCCCGCTGATTCCGCGGGATACGCGCCGTTGCGTACTTCCTTTATGGTTTGCCGCTCACACGCTGAAAAGCATGTCGCCGTAGGTGGGATAGGGCCAGCAGGAGGAGGCAGTGCCCGCCTCCAGCTCGTCCGCCACGGCCCGCAGCTCCTGCATATCGGCGAAGACGGCGTCCTTGTAGGCCAGGGCTGTCGCCAGCGCGTCGCCCTTGTCGGCCTCCAGCAGATCCGCCTCCAGCGCGTCCAGCTTTTTCACCAGGGCGGCGCACAGGCCGGACAGCTTCCGGGCGGTGGCTTCCTCCGCGGTGCCGTCGATGGCGGGGGAAAAGCTCTTTTTGGCCAGGGCGGCCTCGGTGAGCTCCCGCACATAGGCGCAGGCCGCGGGAAGAATCTGCTTACGGGCCATATCCAGCATGGTCAGCGCCTCGATATGCAGCACCTTGCTGTAGCTTTCCAGCAGGATTTCCTGCCGGGAGCGCATCTCCGTCTCGGTGAACACCTTATGCTTGGTGAAAAGGCGGATGTTTTTGTCCGCGATAAAATAGGGCAGGCAGTCGGGGGTGGATTTCAAATTGAGAAGGCCCCGCTTCTCCGCCTCCGCCAGCCAGGCGTCGTCGTAGCCGTTGCCGTTGAAGATAATCCGTTTGTGCTCCCGGATGACCCGCTGAATCAGCGTATGCAGGGCGGCCTCGAAATCGGCCGCGCCCTCCAGCTC
>CAKTXU010000502.1 GCA_934630995.1 uncultured Eubacteriales bacterium | reverse complement strand
GGTCAGAGCCGCGCTCTCCTTCATCAGGCGACGGTATTCCTCCACGTCGGACGCCACCGCCGGGTCATACAGCCGCTCTTCGATTTCCCGATAATGCTTTTCCACCTCTGCCAGCCGGTCCAGCATGGCGATTCCTCCTGTCGTTTGGATGCTCTGTCCGTTGATCAGGAGGGACGCTACGGCTCCTCAGGCCGGTGGAGCTTGCGGATATTCCGCTCGATTTTCAGCCGGGGCGCCAGAAATTCATGGCCGCAGCCCTCGCATTTCAGGCGGAAATCCATCCCGACACGCAGCACGCAAAAGCGTTTGGAGCCGCAGGGATGCGGCTTTTTCATCTCCAGTACGTCTCCGATCCGGACATCCATCGGCTCTTCCTCCTCCGCGTCGGTATTATCAAGGGATTAGTATACCACAGGCCGGGGACGTCCCGCAAGACCACCGGCTCCATTTTTTCCCTATTTCTACGGAAAGTCTTGCCGCAGTGTACCGATACCCAGCAATTTCCGTGCGGCCGGCTGGTTTCCACGGCGAACCGTGTTCCCGCCTTTCCTGTGATAAGCGGCCTAAGCGGCGCAAGCCCTTACCAAAAAGGGGAGGGCATTGCGCAGATTGGAATTCCCTCCCCACCGCCGTGGGGACGCCTACGCCGTCACGGGTTTATCCAGTAAACACTAATTGAATTCGGTTATTCCTTTGAGAGCATCTGCAAATTTCCGCAAAAGGGTTGCATTTTCCCCAATTTCTATTGAATTCCCTCCATAAAGCCGCTATACTCTTGATGAGAGGAGAGGTGAGCGGCCATGAGTCATATACGATTTATCAGGGAACCAGGTTTCACCTATGATGTCTTTTTTCTTTTTATATTATATTTCAACAAAGATTACTGCATGAGCAATACCATCAACTATAACAAATCTACGCAGGACACGGAGTATTACAACACGCTTCTGGCGGCTCTCGGGGACATTCCTGAGGAGCTGGAGTTGTTTTTTCGCTTGAAAGAGGATGAAAAATGCCTGATGACAAAGGTATTTTTTACCCCCTTCAGCGCCTCCTTCACCTCATCCTACGATTTGGCGCTGGTGCACGACGCGCTGACCGCCCTGCCGCAATTGACCGCCGCTGTCATCGACTTTTATTTTCCCGATAAAACGGCCTATCGGTACACTCCCCCCTCTATCACGCAGATAAGCGAATGGATCCGGGAATCCGCCTACAGTCCCGGAATCAAGAGCAGCCTGTACGCCTTTTTCATCGAGCCCGCCCTGGTGGTGCAGCGTTTGTCGCAGGAATTGTCCTCCAAGGCGATGCTGGCCGCGCGGATACATGAAAAGAACACCAAGCGGCTCACCGAACAGGAGCGGCTGTTCGATTTAGAGGGATTGGAGAAGCGGCTTCGCCGTATTAAACAATATCAAACCGACATCAGCACCTTTACCGACGTCTACGTGACTTTTTGCCAGCTGCATAAAAACTGCATTTACTGTGAATTTTACAAGGATCGCCTCCTGCTCATGCTCGGTCATGATTATCAGGACATGGCTGACAATCTGTGCCGCCGGAAGCAGATGCCGGAGCTGGATATCGTCTGCGGGGCGCTGGCGGAGAAAAACCGGATCAGAATCCTGGACTATCTGGAGCAGCGGGAGGAATCCACCATCCAGGCCGTCGAGCAGGCCCTGGGCTTCACAGGCACCAACGCCTATTATCATCTGGCGATAATGCTCAAGGCCAATATTCTGCGCTCCCGCAGCAAAGGCCGAACCATCCTATACAGCCTCAACCGCAGCATGTTCAACGACGTGATAGACCTGCTCGATAAGTATAGGCAAAAAGAGACGGCGCCTGATAAACAGTGAGAAGGAGTCCCTTGCCATTTTCACCGGCAGCCGAAAGCTGTCGCCGTCAATGCGGGCGGCTGTCAGACAGAAGCGCATGTACGG
>CAKTXU010000501.1 GCA_934630995.1 uncultured Eubacteriales bacterium | reverse complement strand
CACCGAGAGTGGCGCCAAAGCCAGCTGGACGGTATCTCCCACCCGGATTTCGGTGAACAGAATATGCCCGGCCAGCCTGCCCCCCGCCTCCGCCACCAGAGACAGCGCCGGCACAAAGGCCTGCCCTTTCCTCAGCCGAACCACCAGCTCCTGCTCGTCCCCGTCCGCGTGTTCGGCCGATGCAAATGCCTCCTGTATCAGTGAATAGACGGTCTGATAATCGGCAGGCTCCTCCCGTCGTACCGTGATTTTCATTTGTGTACAGTCTCCTTCGCTGTTTCCTTCCGTCCGGGCGCCGCCGGCAGCTCCCTCCCGTCCGCTGTGCGGACGGCTTTTTTTCCGCTTTCGGACAGCACCAGCCCCGCCAGGGTGAGAACGCCCCCCAGCAGCATCAAGGGAGCCATCCGTTCATGGAGCACCAGGGCGGCGGTGACTAGGGTGGCCACCGGCTGGAGATAGATGTAGGCGCTGGTTTTCACAGCCCCCAGCACCCCCACCGTTCGGTTCCAGAGCACAAAGCCCAGCGCCGACGCGCCCAGCCCCAGGAACAGCAGATTGAACAGGCCGGTCGGCCGGGTAAAGGCGGTAATATCGGGCACATGGCCCCTGAAAAGGAAAACCGGCGACATGGTCAGCAGGCCATAGAAGAACACCCGCCGGGTAATGGCCGCGGGATGAAGCCCTCCGGCGGTCAGCCGCCGCATGATCACCGAATACATCGCCCAGCAGCAGGCGGCCAGCACAGCCAGCAGATCCCCCGCCGGACTGAGCTTCAGCACCATATTTCCGTTGAGAGTCACCAGGGCCACCCCGGCGATGGCGATGACAAAGCCGAGAAAGAACCGCCCCCGCAAAGGCTCGTCCTTCAGCAGAAAATGGGCGAACAGGGCGGTGAGCATGGGCGCCACCGAGATGACCAGGCTGACGTTGGAAGCGTAGGAATAGGTCAACGCCATGTTTTCCAGCAGGAAATACCCCGTCACACCGCACAGACCGGCGGCGAGATACAGCCCTTCCCGCCGCCAGCCCTCCGACCGCACCGGATGGGGATACGCGATCCACAGGGCGGCATAGGCCAGCAGGAAGCGAAAGAACATGATGTCCTCCGGCGGCAGCTCCCGCAGCAGCACCTTGGTGGCCACAAAGGTGGTTCCCCACATGATAATCACCGCCAGCGCGGTCAGATGGGCCAGCATGGCCCGCCTTTTTTCCTTCTCCATCCCTCGTCCGCTCCTTCTCATTCCCTGCATCATAGCACCCGTCCTTGCCGCTGTCAAGCGGATTCTCCTCTCATTTTCCCTTATGCAATTGACAGTCCCCCGGGCCGACGGTATACTGGAGATACCGTCTGGAAAATCGTGCGATTTTTTGAAAGGATTGACGTACTCATGGCTTGCTATATTGGAATCGATATCGGCACCTCCGGCGCCAAAACCGCCCTGTTCGACGAGGCGGGCGCTCTCCTTGCCTCCCATACCGCGGATTATCCCCTCTATCAGCCGCAGAACGGCTACGCCGAGCAGGAGCCGGAGGATTGGTGGAACGCGGTGGCCGAGGGCCTGCGGGCGGTTCTGTCCAAATCCGGTGTCGGCGCCGCCGAGGTGGCCGGCGTCGGCTTGTCCGGCCAGATGCACGGTCTGGTCATGCTGGACGGGGAGGGCCGGGTGCTCCGCCGCTCCATCATCTGGTGCGATCAGCGCACGGCCGCCGAATGCGAGGAGATGACCCGCCTGGTGGGAGCGGATCGGCTGATGGCCGTCACCGCCTCCCCCGCGCTGACCGGCTTCACCGCCTCCAAAATTCTCTGGGTGCGCAACCATGAGCCCGCCGTGTATGAAAAATGCCGCCATATCCTCCTTCCCAAGGACTACATACGCTACCGGCTGACCGGGGAATTCGCCACCGAGGTGTCGGACGCCTCGGGCATGCAGCTGCTCGACATCGGCCGGCGGCAA
>CAKTXU010000500.1 GCA_934630995.1 uncultured Eubacteriales bacterium | reverse complement strand
AAGTCTGTGACGGATGTAACATTTTCCATCAGGCCAGCCACATCGCGGAACGTATGATGATTGATTTTTTGCAGGATATAGCGTCGGCCGCTGGCCGTCACAGTCAAATATGTCTCGTTGATATGGCCGCAGCCATAGGGCTTCGCATCCACCGGCTTCCCCTCAAAGGCAAACAGGCCGGCGATTTCCAGGGCGGTCGACATAACATTCTGTCCTTTCTTGACTCTCAAATAGCATTCCAAAGCTTTTCCGGATATCGGCCGGCATCCACCATAGCGCGGACGGCGTCGCGGACGCTGTCGTGATCCGCGGCATAGGTCATCCCGTACCATTTGTCCCCGGTTTTCAGGACCCGGACATCCGCCTCGCCGGCGTCCACCATGGCATCCACGGCAAAGGGCAGATAGAATTCGGATTTCAGCGGATTGCGGTCGGGATCGTCCAGGAACCGGCGGAACTTGTCCTCAAACCTGTCCAGGGACCCGGCAGGAAAGGCCCAGCAGTTCATGGACACCGTCGTGTCCGGCGGCAGCGCCTCCCAGGTTTCCCCTCCATCCTCGGTGAACATGGGACGGCCCTCACGGATTTCGATGTGCGTGCGCTCCACCAGATCGGTCAGCCCCCCGTCCGGCGCCACCGTGCACACCCCGCGGGACACATACCCGTTCTCCGTGAGCGTGTTTTCAAGCCGGTAACCCGCCATGGCAATTTGCAGACGCTCCCCTGCCTGAGGGACAGCCAGGAAATCGGCCAGCAGCCGGAAGCATTCCTGCCCGTAGTAATCGTCGGCGTTGATGACCATGAAGGGGCCGTCCACAACGCCGCGGCAGCAGAGTACGGCATGACCCGTGCCCCAGGGCTTGGTGCGTCCATCGGGGACGGAATAGCCCGCCGGCAGCTTATCCAGCTCCTGATACACATACTCCACCGGTATATGGCCGGCCACCCGGTCGCCTATCTCCTTGCGGAAGGTGTCCTCGATATCGCGCTTGATGACGAAAACTACCCTGCCGAATCCGGCGGCGATGGCGTCGTAGATGGAATAATCGATGATTTTTTCGCCGGACGGCCCCACGGGCGTCACCTGCTTGAGCCCGCCGAACCGGCTGCCCATGCCCGCGGCCATGATGATAAGGGTGGGTTTACCTCTCTCCATACCATTTTCATCCTTTCCCGCCGCCGGCTTCCCGGCGGCATCTCGGCATACGGATGCCAGTATTCCTAGTGTACCTCATCCTTCCCTCATAATCCATGCACATTTCGGCGTATCTTTTGCCGAATCGGCCGAATGCGACATCAGTCCATTGCAAACGCATCATTTTACGCTATAATGAAATCGCAAACCGCATATACTATGTCAATCGATAAAGGAGGAACCATCATGGCGATTTTAATTACGGGCGGCTGCGGCTATATCGGCAGCCATACCTGCATCGAGCTTCTCAAGGCCGGCTATGAGATTGTGGTGCTGGACAATTATTACAACGCGAAGCCGGAAGCCCTCCGCCGTGTCAGGGAACTGGCGGGCAGGGATTTCCCTTTCTATGAATGCGATATCCGGGACGCCGAAGGCCTCCGCCGCATCTTCGCCGCCCATTCCATCGACGCGGTGATCCATTTTGCCGGCCTCAAGGCGGTGGGTGAATCGGTCAGCAAACCCCTTGCCTATTACGACAACAACGTCGGCGGCACCGTCGTTCTCTGCCAGGTCATGGCGGAGGCAGGCTGCAAGAAAATCGTGTTCAGCTCCTCCGCCACCGTTTACGGCATGAACAACCCCTCTCCCCTGCAGGAGGATATGCCCACCGGCGCGGTGACCAATCCCTACGGCCGCACCAAATATATCATCGAGGAAATTCTCAAGGACACCTGCGTCTCCGACAAGGATTGGACCGCCGTCCTGCTGCGGTATTTCAATCCCATCGGCGCCCAGGAAAGCGGCCGTATCGGAGAGGATCCCAA
>CAKTXU010000499.1 GCA_934630995.1 uncultured Eubacteriales bacterium | reverse complement strand
TTCCCGCTTCTGAACCAGGGTGCCCAGGACCTGAGCGCCGGCGGTGGCCGCCAGCTCTCCCAGCTCCTCCAGAGAGATATCCGTGTCGAATTCGCCGGTGTCCACCGACACCAGCACGGCTTTTTCCAGAACCTCTTCCCCTTCCGTGACGGAGAGAGGGGCGTTGCGGTTTGCTTCCAAGGAATCCATCCTTTCCCGGCGCGGAAAATGGAGAGTCCGGCGCCTATTGTTGTATTATACTCCCGGGGGTTGTGCATTGTCCATAGTTCGCCGGCAGGGCGTTTGGAAAAATTCGTCAGCAAAAATCCGACGGAAATTTGCTCTGTACGGGGGGATGTGCTACAATAGCGATGAGTATGACTGCCGCGGCATAAAGGCGGGGCCGTAGGGATAGTATGCCTCCGGCCGCTCCCCTTATCCCGCGGCGGATTTGGTGAAAAAGGTGGGAATGCCCATGACGGCGCAAGAATCCCTGGAATACACCCTGCGTCTCCTGAGCCGGTACAAGCGTGAGCAGAATGCCCTGATAGCGGCGCACACCTACCAGTCCCCTGCGGTACAGGCGGCGGCGGATATTGTGGGGGATAGCTATGCTCTGGCCCGGAAGGCAGCGGGGAGCGGGGCGGACGCCATTTACATGTGCGGGGTGCGCTTCATGGCCGAGGGGGTAAAAATCCTGGCGCCGGACAAGCGGGTGGTGCTGGTGGAGCCCGCTGCCGACTGCCCCATGGCCCGGCAGATCGCGCCCGCGCGGGTGACGGAGTTCCGCAGGTCCCATCCCGATTACGCGGTGGTGGCCTATATCAATACCACGGCGGAGCTCAAGGCGGTCTGCGATGTCTGCGTAACCTCCTCCTCGGCCCTGAAAATCGTCCGGGCCCTGCCGCAGAAGGATATCCTCTTTATTCCGGACAAGAACCTGGGAGATTTTGTCCGCCGTCAGGTTCCGGAAAAGCATATAGTCACCTGGGACGGGTATTGTCCCGTCCACGACGCGGTCACATCGGCGGATATCCTGGAGGCCAGGAGGCGGTATCCCGCCGCCAGGGTTGCCATCCATCCCGAATGCCCCCCCGACGCGCTGGCCCTGGCGGATATGGTGGGCTCCACCGCCGCTATCATCGATTTTATCCGAGGCACGGAGGATGAGGTGCTGGTGGCCACTGAACGGGGCGTGGTGGATAAGCTGGAGAGGGAATACCCGGGACGGCTCCATCAGCTCTGCGGAGGAAAACTGGTTTGCCCGGATATGAAGCGCACCACCCTTCAAAGCGTGGAGGCCGCCATGGCCGGCCGGGGTGGGGAGGAAATCCGTATGGACGCCGCCCTGATGGACGCCGCCCGCCACAGTCTGGAGGCCATGCTGGCCTACGGCGGATGAGTAGAAAGGTCGGATAAATATGGCGGAAATCAACCGCGCGCGCAACGATTACGACGTATTGATAGCGGGCAGCGGAGTGGCGGGACTCTACGCCGCCTTGAACTTTGCCCCGGAAATCCGGGTACTGGTGCTAGCCAAGCGGGAGCTGACCCTGTGCAACAGCTTTCTGGCCCAGGGCGGGGTGGCGGCCGTGGTGGACAAGGAAAACGACGATTATCGTCTCCACATCGCCGACACCCTCATCGCCGGAGGGTATAAAAACGATCTGCGCAGCCTGGAAATCCTGGTCAACGAGGCCCCGGAGGACGTCAAGCGGCTCATCAAGGAGATGGGGGTGGATTTCGACCGAGACACGGCCCACCACATCAGTATGACCCTGGAGGGCGGACACTCCCGCCGCCGGATCCTCCATCATACGGATTCCACCGGCCGGGAAATCACCGAAAAGCTGCTGGCCGCCGCCCGGTCCAAGCCCAACATCACCCTGCTGGAGAATACGCAGCTGGCCGCCCTGACCCCGGAGGAGGGCGGCTTCTGGGCGGGGCTGCTGACAGGCGGGGAGTACCATACCCTGACCTGCTCCTACTG
>CAKTXU010000498.1 GCA_934630995.1 uncultured Eubacteriales bacterium | reverse complement strand
AAAAATAAAGGTGAACAGGGAAACGAAGTCCACCCGGCGAATCAAATCCAGCGTCTGTTCGAAATCCTCCCTTTCCTCTCCGGGGAAGCCCACGATGACATCGCTGGTAAACGCGATGCCGGGAACCGCCTGACGGGCATAGTCGATGAGGGCGAGATACTGCTCCCGGGTGTAGCCCCGGTTCATTCGTCTCAGCACCCGGTTGCTTCCCGACTGGAAGGGCAGGTGAAAATGCCGTGACACCTTCTCACAGCTCGCGATGGTCTCGAACAATTCATGGCTTGCGTCCTTGGGATGAGAGGTCATGAAACGGATGAGAAAATCCCCCTCGATGGCGTTGATACGCCGGAGAAGCTCTGGAAAATCCACCCCGTGCGCCTCTCCCTTGCCATAGGAATTGACGTTCTGTCCGAGCAGGGTAATCTCCTTGTAGCCCGCCGCCACCAGCTGCCGGGCCTCCTCCAGTACAGCCTCGGGCGGGCGGCTCCGCTCCCGGCCCCGGACATAGGGCACCACGCAGTAGGTACAGAAATTGTTGCAGCCATACATGATGGGAAGCCAAGCCTTGAAATCCCCGTCCCGTCTCACCGGCAGCCCCTCAGCCAGCACGCCGTCCTCCGACGGGGTTTCCAGCACCCGGCTGTCTCCCGTCAGAGCCTCATAAAGCAGCTCGGGCAGACGATACAGCACGTGGGTGCCGAATACCAGCCCCACAAAAGGGTAGCTCACCCGGAGCTTCTCCGCCACATGGGGCTGCTGGACCATGCAGCCGCACAGGGCGATAAGCAATCCGGGCTTGCGCCGTTTGAGGGATTTGAGAGCGCCGACATTGCCGAAAACGCGATCCTCCGCATGCTCACGGACCGCACAGGTATTGAAAAGAATCAGGTCGGCCTCCTCCGTTTCCTCAGTGAAGCCGAACCCCATTTCCGCCAGCATCCCCTTCATATGCTCCGAATCGGAGACATTCTGCTGGCAGCCGAAGGTGCGCACGCAGGCGAGGGGCTGGATATGCTCCCCTTGATCGGCGTAAAGCCGCCGCACACGCGCCATATACGCGCGCTGCCCGGCCATCTCCGCCGGTGTGATTGTCCGTATATCCGCCATATGGTCAAAGCTGTCCTTTCCTTTTCCGCGGTTCGACAGAAACAAACCGCTATTTGTATAGTATACCAAAATACCCCTCGTTTTTCAACGGTTAAATCACGGAGAAAGGACTGCGGAGAAATAGACTATTTTTCTAAAATGCTGGCAGGATTTGGTTTATTCTTCCTGTCAATGGGACAAAATAACAAAAAAGGTGTTTCCTTTTTTCCCGGACCGCCATATAATGGGATACGGAACATTTTCAGGCAACGGATGAATCCGTCGCTTACCCGCGCATTGCCGCTTCCTGCCCGTCGGGTTCCAAACAAACCGGATCGGCGGGACTGTCTTCGCCCTTTTTCGACCGGCGGGCCGTATCCCCGGGCCGGCATCAATCCGAAAGGCTGGGTTATCTCATGGAAGAACGCGATATCCTGCACCAGGTCAAACACATCCATTTCGTCGGCATCGGCGGTTCGGGCATGAGTCCGCTGGCGGAGATTCTCCATTCCCTGGGCTATGAGCTGACCGGCTCGGACAACAACGAGTCGGATAATGTCGCCCGCATCCGGTCATTGGGCATTCCCGTCACAATGGGGCATGCTCCCGAGAATATTGGACAGGCGGAACTGGTGGTCTACACAGCGGCCATCAATGCGGCCAATCCCGAGCTGACGGAGGCCGCCCGCCGCAAAATCCCCCTCATCGAGCGAGCCAAGCTGTTGGGGATGATTACCCGGCGCTATCCCAATACGGTGGCTGTGGCGGGCACGCACGGCAAAACCACCACCTCTTCCATGATCGCGCAGATTCTGCTCAAGGCCGGGCTGGATCCCGCCCTTTTCATCGGCGGCCGTCTCCCCCTCATCAATGCCAACGGCCGGG
>CAKTXU010000497.1 GCA_934630995.1 uncultured Eubacteriales bacterium | reverse complement strand
GGGCTACATAGCAGCCGCTGCCCTGACGGCGGAGGACGGTCCCCTCCTCCGTCAGCCGTTTCATGGCCCGCTGCACGGTGTCGGCACTGACCGACAGCAGCTCGCACAGTTCCTTCTCTGTGGGCAGTTTGGCCCCCAAAGGCAGCCGGTTCGTCCGGATATGCGCGTGGACAAAATCCACCACAGCCTGGTATTTCGGTATCTGCTTTCTCCCTTTTTCTGTTTCCATCCGGCACCATCCGTTCCTTTTCATTTCCTTCGTTCGGCAAGCAGTATAGGGAACCCCACCGGCTTTCATCGAAGCCGTGGTGGAAAACTGTGCCTAGTGTACCTCAAATGCAGAGTAATTGTCAAGGGATTTGCATCTCGTACAGAGTGATTATAAAAAATTATCCGATAAATTTGTCAATTTCTCTTGACGGATTTGATAATCCATGGTATGAATAAAGTAAATTCATATGTATTTTAACATTTATACATATGAATTACTATGGTTTAGGAGATGAGGAATTTGCTGGTCAAAAAGCTGCAAAAGGGAGTGAGCTTGTTCGTGGCAAGCGCGCTGTGCCTGCTGCAGGCCGCCTTTCCCGGCGGCCTGTCCTCCGCTGCGGCGGACGCGGAGGCATCCGCCGATGTTTTTCTGGTTCTCACCGACGCCGAAATTCTGGGTGAAACCACCGATACCTACGGACTGGGGCGAGACAAGGTATCCCAATCCTCCGAGCAGGCCCACGGAGGCGCCTACAGCATGAAATATGCCGTAAAGGACGGAGAGGGGGCCTCCCTTTGGAATGATAGGAAGGAGTTCAGTCTTCTCAATCTGTCTACCTATGCGGCCACCCGGGAGGAAATCGCCCTGTCCTTTTGGGTGTATACCGACAATGCCGACCAGGAGGCGGATTTCGTCTTTAAATTCGTCGATCAGGCGGGCAACCGCGCCTATCTCCGGGAACTGAAAAAAACGGCGATGGCCCCCACCGCGGGCGCATGGCATCAGGTGACAATTCCTCTGAAAAACGGTGAGTTTAGCCAGAATTTCAACTGGAAATATATCAAGCAGTGGGCGCTGGAAAGCGCCAAGGGAACCGCTTACACTCTATGGGTGGACGATATCGCCCTGGTGCGCTATCCGGTAAGCCCCTATACCTCCCTGCTGACCCTGGCCGACTGTGACGCCACCGCCGGCATCGGCCGGACCAACATCGCCCTGGACACGGCCACCGTCCACGACGGCACCGGCAGCTTCCGATTTTCCCCGCCCGAGGGGCAAAAGATATCCATGTGGTATACGCCCGACGCCACCACCGATTACAGCGTCCTGGGAGCGGACTTTGAGGATCTGGCCCTGTCCTTCTGGGTATACGCCGAAAGCACGGCGGAAACCGACAAAGACATCGCATTTGTCGTCAATATCAACTCCACCCAGCAAAATTGGGACGGTCCCAAGCTGACCTACACCGTCACAAAGGATAAACTGGCCCCAGCGGCGGGGCAATGGCGGCAGGTGGTCGTCCCTCTGACGGAGTTCACCGAAAATGGAGCGTTCGATTGGGCGCAGGTGACTCGCTGGCGGCTATATCAATATGCCAACGGCCCGGCCTATACGATGTATATCGATCAGCTGGAAATCGTCTCTCTGGTCCCGCCAATCACCGGCATGAGCTTCACCTCCGGGAAGATAAAAATCGACCTGAGCAAGCCCTTTGAGGAATCCATCGCTTCGATGGAGGCCTGGATACTGGTGGATTCCCTGGTTCCCGATGATCAGGCGGTGGGGGTCATCCTGGGCAACACGGACTCTGCCCCTGTGCCGGGGGACGGCACGGTGCGCCTGTCGGTGGACACGGGCGGCAATCCCCTGCTGCTGTGGAACGGCGGGGAGGCCGTTATCCGCTTCAACGCCGACGTGCGCACCGGCCGGTTCCTCCATCTGGCGGTAATCCGGGACGCGGCGGCGGGCGAATTCCGCCTCTATATAGA
>CAKTXU010000496.1 GCA_934630995.1 uncultured Eubacteriales bacterium | reverse complement strand
TCCCTTCTCAGTCTGTCCACCCATCTGTTGGCGGTGGCCGCCAAACCCGCCGTCCCCAAAAAGCAATTCGCCTTTCTCCTCATGGGAGAACAGTACGACCCTGCGCGGCATCTGGCGCGGTTTGAAACGAGCCGGCAGGTGACTTCTATTTACACTGTACGGTCTCTCAAAGAGGCTGAGAGCCTGGTCAAACGCCTGGAAGCTGAGGGCGTCGGCGCCATTGAGCTTTGCGGCGCCTTCGGGGAGGCGGGAGCGGCGGAGCTGACGCGCCTGACCGGCGGACGTATCGCCGTGGGCTATGTGACTCACGCCCCTGAAATGACTAGCCTGGTGGAGGCTTTCTTCACGGATTTCTGATCCGGTAAGCTGAGGATATTGCGCGGTGCAAGAATATACGCGGAAGTTGGGAAAAACCGCATGCGGGCCACGAGTGGTGGCCCGCATGCGGTTTTTCAGGGGGTTGCTGCAAAATGGAACATTCCGCAGCAACCCCATCCCCCGGACAGGTTTATTTCATGGCTACTGAACAATGGAAAAAACGACCGTATTCAGTGAGCATTATTTCCGCTTAATGATACCGCAGCCAATTTTGCTCCCGGCGTTGCCGGAGGGCTGGGTCGTGAAGTCGTCCGGCGCGCTGTGAACAATGACCGCACGCCCCAGAATCTCGTCGAGCTGGAAGCGATCGGTAAAAAATGCGCTCCAGGCATAGCCGCGATTGCCGAAAAGGGGCGGCATATCCCCCGCATGCTGCGGATGAGGACAATCCCCGGGATTGAAATGGGCCCCGGCTTCGGCGAAGGGATCCTCCTTCGTACCGGAACAGGCCTTCCCATCGTGTATATGAAAACCGAACACATGGCCCCCGCACACGTCGGAATCGGCGGGCAGGCCGCTGACCTCCGCTACTACCAGGGTTCCGCCGGGCGCATCGTAAAAAGATACCTTTCCATGGAGTCCGGCGTGGGCTGCATCTCCCCGCAGCACCGCCACCGCGTCGGGCCGCCGCTCCCGAATGGCAGCGGCAAACCACCGTGTTCTAGAGCCAATATCCCACATCATCTCTCTATCACCTCCCTGCTACACTATATGCCGGAAGGCGGACAAGGGGAACAAGCCCCGTCAAAAAGGGAAGGCCCCCACCTGCGCGGAAGGTGGAGGCCAATGAGGAAGTTGTGAATATAATCCACATATTTATCTTATGCATTTACGCGCCCTTTGTCAAGCCCCTGACGCCATGGCGTGCCGCTTCCATCTTCCGCTGAACAGCCGGAAAAGGAAAACAACGACCCTTACCAGCCAATCTACGGTCATGGCAATCCAGACGCCCAAAATCCCCAGCTCCAGCCAGTTCACCAGAAGATAGCTGAAGCCGATGCGGAATATCCACATGGAAAGCATGGAAACCGTCATGGTGAAACGAACGTCGTTGGCCGCTCTCAGGCCGTTTGGCATGACAAAGGAGGCCGGCCACAACAGGCTGCAGGTAACGCCATGATAGGTAAGCAGCTGCACGGCCAGGGCAGCCCCCTCCCCGCTGAGATCAAACAGGGACACGACCGGGGCAGCCGTGCAGATTTCGACGATGCACAACGGGATCATCGCGGCATAAGCCAGACCGGTCAGCTTGAAGGTATACGCCTTGGCTTCCTCCAGCCGGCCCGCCCCCACGCACTGGCCCACCACCGTAATCATGGCCAGTCCGATGGCCGCGCCGGGGATCTGCGGCAGGGCCGCCACGCTGTTGCCGACGGCGTTGGCGGCGATGGAGGCGGTCCCCAGGGACACCACCAGACTTTGCACCAGGATTTTTCCCACCTGGAACATCCCGTTCTCCAGGCCGCTGGGAACGCCGATAGCCAGGATATTCCGCACCATCTTCGGCTGGAAGTCCAGCCGGAATATACGGTCGAAGTGAATGCGGTGAGGCCTGAACCGCAGCAGCAGGATGATAAGCACCGCCCCCGCCATCCGGGACACCAGAGAGGAT